>CAYGVZ010000305.1:0-3540 GCA_964353475.1 uncultured Pirellulales bacterium
TTCAGAAAAACAAACTTTGCGGGCGACCTGTCGCGATTAAATTCGTCGCGGAGACGATAAAACAGTGCCTTGCGTCCCACCTCGTCGGCTCGCAGGTATCTATTTTCTAACCTGCGCAGGTTATCGATAAGCACGTCAACGTTATTTTTCACTGTCTCGTAACAGTTGATCAGGTCCTCGTTCACGTCAAAGAGAAGGTAATGGTCGAACTGGGGATAGTTCTGTACAATGTGGAAGAAGACAGCCCCGCCGCCTGCAAATGGCTCAACGTAAGTATCAATCTCCCCCCTCTCGATTTCCCTCTTGGGCAACCGGCGGTCTATCTCATCCAGCAATTGCGTCTTACCGCCGGCCCATTTTAGAAAAGGTTTCGCCCTTTGCGTTCCTACAGTCGGTTCAAGAATAACGGGGCGCATCAGAACGTACCCTCAACGTCTAAGATTAACAATCCACACTCTCATAGAAAGAATTTCCGTTTTCTTTTTTCCCGGCCACATCGCCCGGCCTTAAGTCGTCACTATATCCCCAGGCTGGAAACAAAAGCAAGTATTTTCCTTGCCACAAAGACACCAGGACACAAAGAACTTACTTTATCTCTCTTAAAAAATCCGTCCCCTTGGGACGGCCCGGGGGGCCGTGTAAATCCGTGTCTTAGGAAAAAACTCTGTGGGCTCTGTGGGCTCTGTGGCTAAACAAAAATTTCACTTGACACAAAACATCCCCCATAGTATAATCCCCACCGAACAATGAGAAAGTGAGTATTTTATGTCAAATCGGAGCGACCTGTCCGGCGGAGTGAAACGAAATCGGAAGCGGAAATCCCTACGGGAAAGCTCCTTGGGACCACAAACCGGGGACCAATTTTCAACCTCATCCCACAGCGGGACGCAATGTATGATTATGCAAAACAAAGCCAATTTACAAAAATGCAAAAATGAACCTAACCACCTTTTCAGAAAGGACTTATGAAACAGCTACCCCGCGCGACAGCCGAAAAAACAAAGCCAATTCAAACCCGAAGCGCAGCGAAGGCCGCGATTATGAACCTGAATCGCACCCAGCCGGCTTATTTGGCCCGTTTTTCGCTTGATTTGAAGAAGCGGTTCTGGTATAATACATTCACAATCAGCAGAAGAGGGGCCTTCGAGAGAGAAGGGTAGTTTTGATAGAGGTTTGCGCTTGTTTTTTGCGCGAGATGAGGCCCTATGGCGAGAAACATAAAGGTCTTGTTGCTAACCATCGTGCTGCTTTGCGCCGCGGGTGCTGGCGCAGAACCCGCGTATAATCTGACCGACCTGGGCACAATCGGGGACGACCCGAGTTTTGCCCTTTTTGTAAGCAACAGCGGATGGGTGGTTGGAAAGGCCGGTACCACAGCCGGCAGTGAGTCGGCGGTCCTGTTCGACCCGACCGGCGGAGGCGGCAACACAAACTTGGGTGCGCTTGGCGGCGTTGGCGGCGTCGCGTACTCCGCTAACAGCAAATACAAAATAGTAGGAGAGGCGGCCCTGGCCGGGGGCAATCGGCACGCGACTATTTTCGACTCGACCGGGGCTGCCAGCAATATCGACCTCGGAACATTAGGCGGGGCACAGAGCAGCGCCTGGGCCATAAACGAAGGCGGCTTGATTGTGGGCTGGGCCAATGCAACCGGCAGCGCAAAGCACGCCGCAATCTTTGACCCCACTGGCGGTAATGTCAATCTCGGCGACCTCGGCGGCGGCGAAAGCGAGGCCTACGCAGTGAACAATAAGGGAGAGATTGTGGGCTACGCCCTCACCGCCGATTATGCAGACCACGCGACCCTTTTCGACCCGACTGACCCAAGTAAGAATATCGACCTCGGGACGCTCGGCGGAGACCTCAGTTGGGCATATTCCATAAATGACAGCAGCAAAATTGTCGGCTGGGCGTGGAACAGCGCCGGCAGACGCCGGGCCACACTCTTTGACATCACAGGCAACGGCAACAATACCGACCTTGGGACGCTGGGCGGCTGGAACAGCTCGGCTATGTGGATAAACAATCTCGGCCAAATCGTGGGTACCGCCGACATCCCCGCAGGCGGGAACGAAAGCCGTGCGACCTTGTTCGACTCCACCGGGCTGGTCGGCAACGTCAATCTCAACAACCTCATAGATGGAACTCTTGGCTGGACGCTTCTTACCGCTGAGTGCATCAACGACTCCGGCTGGATTGTGGGCAATGGTGTCAACGCCGAGGGGCAGTCACGCGCCTATCTGCTTACACCTGTTCCTGAGCCGGCGACGTTATTGTTTATGTTGAGCGCCGGCACGATTGTTTTGCGAAGGAAACATACCAGAGGGTGATTCACCTGGCAGCGGCGAGTCACAGGAAACAAGTAACGAACCTACTCGCCTTCCTGTTTCTGCAGCAGTTCGATTATTTCCGCCTTGGTCGGCATCGCCTCTACCGAGCCGAATTTAGTGCAGGCAAGTGCGCCCGCTGCTGAAGCAAACTTGACGGCAGCCCGAAGCTCATCGCCAACTGCACAGGCGGCGGCAAGGGCGCCCGCAAACGCATCCCCTGTACCCGTGGAGTCAACAAGGTCGATGGCAAATGCCTCGATATGGTCTGCGCCATTGCGGTCAACAACCATACAGCCGCGTTTGCCCATCGTGATTACGGCAGAACCTACGCCGCGAGCAATCAAATCAGAGCCGACGAGCTTGGCGGTCCTGATGTTGGCGGTTGAGTGTTCCGTGATAAGACCGGCCTCATAAAGATTGGGTATCATAATATCCGCCGAAAAGTACTCTGCCGGCAGCGTCTGGCCCATATTTTCCGTCTCCGGGCCGACAGAACCTGCCGGGTCGAGGATTACCTTCAGGCCATGCAGCTTTGCGACCCCAATGGCCCTGGCGACAGCGTCTTTGGGTAGGCGACCGTGAATCAGGCATACCTGTGCATCGGCGAAAACCTCTTCAGCAGCTTCAATATCCGCAGGCAGCAGCGAGTGATTGGCGCCATCATAACTCACAGAGGTGTTCTCGCCCGAGGCATCGACCAGCGTCACAATGACCCCCGTGCGCTTGGCCTCGGCGACACATACGCGGCCGGTGCATATCCTTGTCTCGGCCAGGGCTGATTTTATCATTTTCCCAAACGGGTCGTCGCCGACCTTGGCAATCAGGTGGACCTCACAGCCGCAAAGCGCCGCCTGGGCCGCCTGATTTACACCGGGTCCGGTAGCGGCATACGAAAGGGCTGAGCCGGCCAGCGTCTGGCCAGGCGAGGGGATGCGCGGACACCGCACCGCCATATCTATGTAAACGGCGCCAACTACGACTACCTTAGGATTCCTTCCCGACATCGGCATCCTCTAAATAGTTCTTTGCCTCAAAGTATAAAGCCGATATTTGTCAAAGGCAACGCATATTTTATTTCTTTTCCCGCCGAGTTCTTTTCTGTGTATTCGATAATGCCGTCGTCAGAAAAACACTGGGCACAAAAAAGCCCCGCGAGAAGCGGGGCTTTTAAGATTCGCGGACAGTATGCCATTGTGCTAATCTGACCTGA
>CAYGVZ010000306.1:0-3539 GCA_964353475.1 uncultured Pirellulales bacterium
ATTTTCGAACAGGTCTCGCCAAACGTCTTTTTTTTCCGGGATACCTGCAGCGTTTATCTTGTTCGCTACGGGGACAGGGCGATTGCGATTGACTGCGGCGATGCGGCCTTCCTCCCGCTGCTGTCGCAAATCGGCGTCAATAAAATCGAATGGGTACTCTTCACCCATCACCACCGCGACCAGTGCCAGGGAATCTTCAGAATGATTGAGCACGGCGCAAAAGCTGCCGTTCCAAAGGATGAACAGAGGTTCTTCGACCGGGTTGAAGATTTCTGGCGGACGGAACAGATTTATAAGCGCACGCGATTCAAACCTGACTTCTTTGTCCTTCGCCGCGGCGTCAGCCAGGTTGACAAAGTGCTTGCCGACGGTGACATCCTGTCTGTCGGCGACATCCGGATAAAGGCCGTTCACACACCTGGCCATACGCCGGGGCACACATCTTATGTTGTTACTCTCGGCGATAAAACAATCGCCTTCAGCGGCGACATTATCCACTCCCCGGGCAAAATCCTGAACTTCTACTCGCTCGAGTACCAGTATGAGGACTGCGGCAAGCGCGGCGCAGAGGAGACAATCCGCTCGCTTGCCAAACTCGCCGTCTTCGAGCCGAGCATTGTCCTGCCATCTCACGGTTCTGCCATTACCGACCTGCGAGAGGCCGCCAAACAATTGGATGCAAATCTTCAATCTGTTATCCAGTGTCTTACCCGCCATGGCTACGCAGGCACTATACGCGCTGAAATGCCGCCGTGGCTGCTTGTTTATGAAGACCCCGGCAGCAACAAGTGGTTCCAGACGTACGCGATAGTTGATTCGCAGGGAAACGCCTTTGTGGTTGACCCCGTAGGTAAGCAGGTCGCCGAAGATATCATCAAAGACAGTCGCATCAAAAACGTCGAGATGATTTGGGTCTCGCATTACCATTTTGACCACGTGGAAGGCGTTGATTTTCTCAAGAAACATTACGGCGCCAGGTTATGCGTTCAGGAGAAGCTCGTTGATGTTCTCGAGAACCCCATCGCCTACAGCATCCCCTGCCTTGTCGAGGAGCCGATAAAAGTTGACAGGGCGCTAAAGCACGGCGAATCATTTGACTGGCGGGGCATCCGGTTTACCGCATACGATTTTCCGGCTCACACGTACTGGCACGACGGCCTGCTGGCGGCTGTCGAAGGCAAGAAGTATTTCTTCACGGGAGATGCCCTTTGCAGCCCTCGCCAGCCCCAGAACGACAACTGCAGAAACTACTGCAGAATTGAGGAAGACGACGGCGCCATCGCCTCCGCGAGGTTGCTGCGGGAAATTTCGCCGCAGTTTCTTGTTACCGGCCACTGGGATATGTGGCAGGTCAACACCGAAGATTTGGATTACCTGGTAGAGTACAGCCGAAAGATTCGCCCGCTCGCAGAAAGAGTAGTCGCCCAGCCGGAAGTGAATATGGGAATGGATGAGCAATGGGCAAGCTGTTATCCCTATCGCACCATTGCCGCCGCGGGATCAGAGATTCCGCTGGCGGTCAGAATTAGAAACCACCTCACCGCCCCCGCAAACGCGGCAGCCGAACTGCGCTGTCCTGACGGCTGGAACGCAGCCCCTTCAAATCGTCACCTTTCAGTTGAGCAGAAGAAGACCGGCTCGCTCGATTTCAAGGTGAAAATCCCGCCCTCGGTATCATCGGGCCGCTACGTCGTTACCGCAAATATCATCTTCGCCGACACAAATTATGGTGAATTCGCCGAGGCGATTATAGACGTCAGGTGATTTGGTTCGCTATTGGCCGAGTTGCGGCGAGAGCGTTCCTGTTCGAGGCGCCATTAATCTGCCTTGCTTTGCCAATAGCGATGCGAGGTTCTTGAGAGCGTTGGCGTAATCGGGCTTTATGCTCAGGGCCATCTTGTAGTTAAGCTCCGCCTGTTCGAGATTGCCTTTCATCTCGTAGGCATATCCGAGGTCGCTATACATCTCGTGGATGTCTTCCCAGTCGGTTCTCTCCTGCAATGCCTGCGTGTAGCACCCGATTGCCTCGTCCCATCTTCTTTGCTTGACCAGTGTGATGCAGATATTCTGCCTGGCGACGAGGTATTCGGGGCAGATGCGCACCGCCTCTTCAAAATGCGGCATTGCCTCATCGTATCTCCCCTCTTTAATCAGGAATCCTCCGTAGTTGTTTTGCATCACGAAGTTGTTCTTTGTAACGTCTATCGCCCTGCCGAACAGTGTTAAACTGTCGTGCCAGTAGCC
The DNA here is from genome assembly GCA_964353475.1 of uncultured Pirellulales bacterium. GTDB lineage: Bacteria > Planctomycetota > Phycisphaerae > Sedimentisphaerales > Anaerobacaceae > CAYGVZ01. The sequence continues at coordinate 2,245 of CAYGVZ010000306.1, forward strand.
AACCTGGGTCCGCGTCATAATCATGCAGATGACAATCGCCGTCGTGGCCGCCAGGCCGGCGACCCGCCGCGGCGGGCTGCCGGGCCGCCGCCGGGACAGAATCTCATCTGCGCCCCACGCAACCAGAATCAAAAGCCCTATGGAAGGTAAATATGTGTACCGGTCCGCCATAATCTGAGCGCCGACCTGGACGAGTCCGATGACCGGCACTAACGTCCCCAGGTACCACAGCATACCGACTGTTACCCACGGCCTGCCCCGCGACCATTTGGCGAACACAAGCACAATGCCCATCGCCCCAAAAAGCGCGGCATCCGTGTGCATCTCGCTCGACCCCGGATAGAAGACCGCCAGCCCCACCGGGTAAATCATCTTCAGGACGTATCCGGCATACGCGCCAAAGGCGTTTATTATCCGCGCCTGGACGGGCCAGCCCTCAAGCCCGGTGACCGCGTGCCCTTTGTGTTGCGCTATGAAGGTAATGATGCACGAAATCGCAACCAGAACAAACAACGGTATCTTTTCAACAATTAGTTTCTTTATGGGCGCTCGGCTGTACACCGGCTGCGCCGCCGTTGCTTCGTTCAGTTGTGCGTCAGCGGCCTCCTGCGGCTGTGGCTCAGCGACCGCCTGTCGCGGGATGATTCGCTGTAAAGGCCAGTAATCGAGCAGCAGCAGCACAAAAGGCAGCGTTACCACCATCGGCTTCGACAGCAGCCCCAGGCACAGCAGGACGACGACAATCAGATACCGCCTCACGCCCGGTTGCCTGGCATACTCGACGTAGGCGAAAATGGTCAGCATCCAGAAAAGCGAGCTGAGCACGTCCTTTCGCTCGGCCACCCATGCCACCGATTCGACGTGTGCCGGATGCAAGGCAAAGACGGCGGCCACGAAAGCACTTCGCCACAGCGCCCCCGTCATCTTCTTGAGCAGCAGAAACAGCAGGATGCTGTTGGCGATGTGCAGGAGCACGTTGACTACGTGATGGCCCAGCGGACGCAGGCCGAACAATCCACAGTCAAGCGTATGGCTCAGCCATGTCAGGGGGTGCCAGTTTGCGGCGTGTGATTTCGTAAAGGCCCAGGCGACTGCCTTAAACGACAGGCCGGCGTTGACGTTTGGGTTCTTCGTCACATAGGAGTTGTCATCGTACTCGACAAAGCCGTTGTGCCGCACCGGCTCGTATGCGACCAGAATCGCAACAGCCAGCCCCACACAAACCAGCAGGGCAACCTGTTTATCCGTGGGCTTTTTCAGCACGACACAGCACCCATAAGTTAAAGGGATATGAA
>CAYGVZ010000307.1:0-3537 GCA_964353475.1 uncultured Pirellulales bacterium
GTTGACAAGGACACGTTCACAGCCGTTGCTGCCACAGGCCACCGGGAAGAACAGCCGTCGCACCTGACTATTCTCGACGGCAACATCTGCAAAGTAAAATGCTCGCCCAGGTTCGGCTGTCCCTGCATCACGTTCTGTCCCGGCGGCGTCTATGAGACAATCCACGATGAAGTGAAACCCGCGAATCCCTCCAACTGTTTGCACTGCAAGACCTGCCAGCGCAAATGTCCCTTCGACAACATTCGATGGACCTGCCCCGAAGGCGCCGGCGGCCCAAGATACAAACGAATGTGAATCCCTGATTGCGAAGGTCTCCCTGTTCCACCTAATACAGCCGAAGGCACATGGGCATCAGTGGCGCAGGACGGGGACATCCGGCTCGATGTGGACGACGACATTGATGGGACGGGTCAACTGTTTGTGGAGTTCGTTTTCGAGCTTTTCGGAAATCTCGTGGGCGGCGGAAATGGTGATGTTGGGGTCAACCAGGATGTGTACATCGAGAAAGACCTCTCTGCCGACGGCGCGCGTGCGCAGGCGGTGATACTGACGGACCTGGCCGTTGGACTTAATCACGTCTTTAATGTGCTCGAGGGTGGCCTGGTCAACGGCCTGCTCGGTAAGCTCGGCGAGGCAATCACCGATGATTCTGGCGCCGACAAGAGTGACCATAACGCCGACCGTGATGGCAGCCACCTGGTCGCCGTAGTCGAACCCGAACCTCCGCGCCACGACTCCGATTATGACGGCGACTGAGCTGAGCGCATCGGCGCGGTCGTGCCAGGCATTGGCTAAGGCGGCCGGGCAATAGTACTTGGTGGCGACTGCCTTAGTGACACGGAAGACCACTTCTTTGACGGCGATGGCGAGGACCGCTGCGACCAGAACAAGATTCCTGGGATGCTTTATATTGCCTTTGGCGATGTCGTGGGCAGCGTAGTAAATCATACCGAGGCCGACCGTGAGCAGGCCCAGGGCAATGGCGGCTGCGGAGAGGGTTTCGAGCTTGCCGTGTCCGTACTGGTGAGAGGAATCCGGCTTTTTTGCGCCGAGGTAAAGGCCCAGAAGGACGGCAAAATCGGTGAGCATATCGGAAACAGAATGAACGGCGTCGGCGAGCAGTGACAGTGACCCGGTGATGAAGCCGACTATGAATTTGCCGGCAATCAGAAACACGTTTGCGCCTATGCTCAGGTAAGTAACGCGTCGAAGCTGTCTGGTAGCGGTCTGTTGGGTCTGGCGGTCCATAAAAGATGAATCGGCCTATTCAGCGGGATGAGTTGAGGACGAGGTCAATATATTTGTGAACGGTATCTTTGTCTTTGGCCTCGGCGATGACACGGACAATTGGCTCGGTATTACTCGCCCGCAGATGAAGCCAGCCGTCGTCGAGGTCAAAACGGCATCCGTCGCTCGTATCCAAGCGGGCGTTTGGAAAGAGTTTCCTCGCGTTATCGAGCAGCGCCTGGACGCGGGAGCGGTCAACAGGGAACTTCTGCTTGACCATAAAGTATCGCGGGATTTCGGCCGCAAGAGTGCTGACGGACTTCCCGGTTTCTGCCATAAGCTGCAGGACAAGCGCCATAGCGACAAGCGCGTCGCGAATGGGGCCGACCCGCAGGTCGATAACGCCGCCGTTGCCCTCGCCGCCGATAACACAGTTGTTCTGGAGCATTGCAGCGGCCACGTTCGCCTCGCCAACAGGGGTACGGATTACCTTTGCGCCGACCGCGGCGGCAATATCGTCAATCATCCGCGAGGTGGACAGGTTTGTTGCAACAACGCCGCTCTTTTTGCCAAGGACGTATTTTGCGGCCAGGGCAAGGGTGTATTCCTCACCGAGACAGACGCCGGTCTCATCGACTATGGCCAGGCGGTCGCCGTCCGGGTCGAGCGCAAAGCCGATATGCGCCCTCTCGTGTCTTACCATTTCCGACAACGCGGTCAGGTTTTCGGCCAGCGGCTCCGGGTTGTGCGCGAACAGGCCCGTAGGGGCGTCGTTGAGAGGCACGACTTTGCAGCCAAGTCCGTTGAGCAGTTTTCCGCCCACTCGACAGCCGGCACCGTTGACGCTGTCGATGACAACTTTGAGTTTGGCGGCGGCGATGATTTCCCTGTCGGTAATAGTGAGGACTTTTGCGATGTGCAGGGCGTCCGTGTGGGCATTGGGGGTAACAGTACCGCAGTGCAAAGAGTCCGCCAGAGGGAACTGCCTTGAGAGGAAGATGCGCTTTATCTGGTCGGCGGCGGCTGGGTGCGGCGCCACGCCGTTGCCCAAAAGAAGTTTGATGCCGTTGTATTGCTGGGGATTGTGAGAGGCGGTTATGACCACGCCGCCCGCGCAGTTGAGCTGCCTGACCATAACGCCCACGCCGGGGGTGGTAACGACGCCGAGGTCGATGACATCGACGCCGGCTGCGGTAAGCCCCGCAATGACGGCGGATTCGAGCATTATGCCGCTCGGACGGGTATCCTGGCCGAGGCAGACGGAGTACCTGGCCCCGCCGGTGGTGTGCTGGGCAGCCAAGTATGTGCCGAAGGCGCAGCCGTAATCGGCGGCAACGGCGGGAGTGAGATTGTCACCGATGATGCCGCGGAGTCCGCTGACGCTGATTATCAGTTCGTTAGCCATCCTGGCAAGTCCGAGCACGCCTATGGTCGCACACAAGCAACATACAGAGTGGTCATAATCTAATCTTAATCAATCAAGCTGGCAGAGATAAACCTCGTTGACAAAATCGAGCTCCGCAATTTCCTTGATGACTTTTTCGTCCGGCTGACGGTCCAGAGATACCGCGAGAATGGCTTTCTGCTCTTTGGCTTTCTGGCCGACACCCATAGTACATATATTGATTTTGTGTTTACCGAAGAGAGTGCCGACTGCGCCAATGACGCCGGGTTTGTCATCGTTGAAGATGACCAGAACAGGCCCCTGGGGAGTCATTTCGACGTTGAAGCCGTCGATTTCAATGATTCGCAGCAGTTTCTCGCCGAAGACCGAGCCGGTAACGGTGCGAGTGACAGAGTCGGTAACAACCTTTGCGGAAAAACTTGAGGCGACGTCCTTCGACGCCGGGTTCTTGGTAACATCCATACTGATGCCGCGTTCCTTGGCAAGGACGGGCGTGTTGACAAGATTGAGGGGCATATCGAAATGCTTCTGGAGCAGGCCGATAGCAAAGCTGAGCGTGACGGACTGGACAGGCATCTCGGCAATGCCGCCGCGGTACTGCACCTGCACCTCTTTTATGTGGCCTGGGCCTATGGTGCTCACAAGGGAGCCGATTCGCCGGGCAAGCTCCGCATACCGCGTAACCTGGGCAGGCAGAGCGCCGGCGGTGGAAGGGGCATTGACGGCGTTTTTGATTGGGCCGCCCTTGAGGGCATCGACGATGATTTGCGCGGCTTCAACCGCGACTTCGACCTGGGCCTCTTCGGTGCTTGCGCCGAGGTGAGGCGTAACGAGGCAATTCTCGAACTTTGCAAACCGATTGTCTTCAGGCGGCTCTTTCGTAAATACGTCAAGTGCGGCGCCGG
>CAYGVZ010000308.1:0-3531 GCA_964353475.1 uncultured Pirellulales bacterium
AATCGCGCCCTTAGAGATCTTCAACGTCACGGCGTCCGCCATTTCGATACCTCCTTATCCTATTTTTGGAAAACACGCTCCCTGTGATACGCCAATGCCACCGGGTCGGGCCCAAACCTGTCTGGTAAGTTAATCTTCTCGCCTTCAATTTCTAACAGACCGATACGATGTAGCCTTGAAGCGTTAGGTGTCTTAATTCCTCGTGACACGGCTATCTTGAAATCTTCGCATACTGTTATTAAACCCCGGTCAAACGCCCTATCGTGCAATGCACAAAGGCATATTCCATTCCGGGGGTCTGCCCTACGCTGTTTGTTCACGGCCCAAGGGATAATATGACTCGCATTTAACATTGCTGGGAGGGACATCTTGCATAATGCGCAATTGAAATTGTAGCTTGCCAATACCGTGTCTCTGAAAAACCGTTGCACAAGGCGAACTTTTACGTTCCTTTCAACTTCTGTAACCGAAGGTTCCGAAAAATCAAGAATATCCTCTTGCTCCAATGTCTTGCTCAACTGTTGAACAGCACGTTGGCTTTCGTTTGCCAAATCCTGCCAGTTTTCGTGGAATTCCTCCCAAATATCTTCGTCTTGTTTACTGCCGTGCTGCAACCCTTTAACATTACGTAGTTGATGCGTAGGATCTAAGCTTGCGAAGTTCACCATTTTCATAGCGACGGCACTTGGTGTTCGACCTATCTTGTTTGCCAATTCTATTATCATTGGGTTCGATTTATGAATGTGACCGAACGGCGTTCGGCAGTAAAGATTAAACGCCACGATTAGCTCGTTCCTTGTCCATTTCTCCCTTTGCGTTGCCATATTTGCTAACCTCTCAATATGATATTTTGAATGCCTCAACAAAGCATTCTCGCCCACTGTGTAATTGCATGCAAGTATTTTTATGGGATTGATTTTCCTTTGTTCACGGCTGTTTCTGGCATATTCATCGCTGCCGATATGGGCGGGTCAAGCCAGCCACACACGCCAGATTCTGGCAGGATAAACGGGAGGGAAACGTCGCGCGCGACAAACGCAATGTCAGACAGTTGCGCAAGGCCGGTTGGGATGTTCTCGTTGTATGGGAATGTCAGACGCGAAAGGTGGAAAAACTTATTCACCGGCTCCGGGTGTTTTTGGGATCATAGAGTGCGCTGATTTCAATTGAGCGAAGCAAGCTGCTGGCGGAGCAGTATGGTCTTTGAGGGCTTCGCCTGTTCAAAGCGTTGTTCGTCGTCGTATTCGCAGACGGCTTCATCGGATATTACGACGAGTTTGCCGTTTCCTTGTCGTAGCAACACAAGCCAGATTCCGCCGCCTGACTGCCATGTCTCGCCTGACAGGGCTTCTGCGACCTGTTTCGCCTGTAATTCATTCATTCTCGCACCTCTCAATGCCTTCGGGCGAAGATTCTTTACTTCAAGACGCACGCCCACTCCAAAGGCACAGAGATACTACCACCCCCACACCCCCAAAACAAGCCCCGATTTTTCTTGATTAGAATCCCGTGCAATCCGCGATTCCGCATCTTACCTGACCGCCTTGCTTGCCCCGCAAATGCGGTCGTGCGGGGCGGTCATCTCGAAGCGAAGCGGAGATCCCAAGGGAGTGGCTACTCTGGATTGGCAATCCGGGACCCCGAGTGTTGCTCCTTCGGCTGGCAACAGGGGACCGGCATTTTCAGCTCAAAAAAATAGATTCCATTCCTTCGAGTGAATTCTAATGGATTCTATTGAACTCTATGGACTCGAAATCCCTTTTTGAATCAAAAACACAGATTTCACCCCAGCAACACGCAAACCACTGGATTCTATTGAATTCTATTGGAATCTATTTTTTCAGCGTAATAATGCGGCCCGGCGTCGTCCCCAGGGGACTATGCCGTGGGAGGCACGTCGGGCGGAAGTGGGGTTATTTTTTTGCGGGTTGGAAGATTCTGAAGGTGTTCTTGCCGGATTGTTTTGCGGAGTAGAGGGCCTGGTCGGACCGGCTGGTGATGTCATCGGGGCTGTGGTCGGCGTCGTACTGGCCGAGGCCGACGCTGATGGTCATCGGAATCTCATCCTTCTTCCATGTGATGGGAGTTTCTGCAACGGCATTAACCATACGCTCGGCCACGACCACGGCATCGCTGACGGAGGTACTGGGCAGGATGACGGCGAATTCATCGCCGCCGTAACGGGCGGTGATGTCGATTTGACGGACCGTTTGTCTTATACGCGTGCTGATTTCCTTGATGACCTTGTCGCCTGCGCGATGGCCGAAGGTGTCATTTATGGCTTTGAGGTTATCAACGTCAATCATAATAAGCGAGATAAGTCCGCCGTAGCGCCGGCAGCGCCACAGCTCGCGTTCGAGGATTTCGTAGAAGGTCTTGTGGTTCACAAGTCCGGTCAGGCCGTCGGTTGTCGCCTGGCGCTGCATTTTTTCGAAGAGATTGATGTTGCCGATTGAGGCGCCGACCAGTTGGCTGGCCAGTTCAATCAGAGCGATATCTTCATCGGTGAAGTCGGCTGCGCCGGTCTTGTCGGCGAGGTTCAACACGCCGACGACCCTGTCCTGGCAAATGAGCGGCGAGATTACGCAGTTCTTCGTCCCATAATTGTCGGCGTAGGGTCTTTGCGATTTCCTGATAGCAGGGGTGTTGTATGTATCGATGTCCGAAATTTTCATCAACTGTTTTGTGCGGACCGCCATAACCATCGCGGATGGCGGGGTTTGGTTGAGCGAGACGATTTTGTTAATCATATACGGATGGCTGGATTGCTGCAGGTGGAGAATGCCGGTCGCCTCATCGAGGACGTAAAGGGAAGCGAGGTTTGCGCCAACAATTTTTGGTATCCGGTTGACGCAGATTTTGGCTATACGTTGTATGTCGAGGCAGTTAATCTGCCTGGCCAGGGGCGTAATCTGCTGAAGGAGCGATACGCCGTTGGCGGGGCAGGCCGCGTTATTGACGCAGGATTTGCGATTTTTCTGCATAGTCCTCAAAAGTACGGCCCCGTGGTCATTTAATCGGCTGTGAGGGATTCACCCACAGGCGGGGAGTCGCCTTTGTTGCTGTATCGGACATTCGGCGGGGGATGTTTTTGAAAACCGCCGGCCAGGTGTGAAAAAAACTGCCAAATTTCTGAAAAAAATTGTGGACGCCTGTTGACAGGTCGGCTAATGTAGGTTACGTTTTGCAAAACGTAAAAGTTATTTGGCCCGTGCGGATGGACAATAGTCCGATTTTGCGACGCAGATTTGCGACGTTGGTGCCGGAATGAGATCGAAGAGAAATGAAGCAGCGAATGACAGAGGAAGCGGATGGAGGCGGAACAGTCAGGGGTATGAAAGCAGGGAGAAGCCAGTTGTGATGTTATCGGATTTAAGGGGACAATCTGAAGGGACATATCCGCGCAAGGGCGACAACCGGTCAGAGCGAGTGATGCGCCCGGGGTTCGGAAGTCGAGGATTGCCCGTGCCGGCGAAACTTTATCGGATTGGGGATTTGGTCCGATACACGCCGTTTTCGCGGCAGACGATA
>CAYGVZ010000309.1:0-3492 GCA_964353475.1 uncultured Pirellulales bacterium
CCTCGGCCCTCGTCGCCGCCGGAGCGGGAGTGTACGTCGCCAAACACGGCAACCGCGGAATAACAAGCCGATGCGGCTCGGCAGACGTCCTCGAGGAGTTGGGCGTCAACATCGACCCCGGCCCGCAAGTCGTGGCAGAGTGCATTCAGCAGGCGCACATCGGGTTTATGTTTGCGCCGAAGTTTCACCCCGCGATGAAATTCGTCCAGCCGATACGGAAGACCCTGGATTTTCGCACCGCCTTCAACATACTGGGACCCTTAGCAAACCCGGCGGGCGTCAAACGCCAGGTTATGGGCGTTTCGGATATACACTTAATTGACCGCATCGCTGAAACATTAAAGATGCTCGGTAGCCAGCGGGCAATGGTGGTACACGGCCAGGGAATGGATGAAATAAGCACTTTAGGAAAAAACGAAGTTCGTGAGCTGCGTGACGGCAAAATTACAGCGACGCAGATAGACGCCGCTGAACTGGGAATGCGCAGCGCCTCGATTGACGAGCTGGGCAGCGGCGATGCTATTGCAAATGCAGCGGTAATCAGAAATATACTTGATAGCACAGAGCGGGGAGTTAAAAAGGATATCGTGGTGCTGAACGCCGCGGCGGCGATAATGGTCGCCGAACTTGCACAGGAATTCGGGGCCGCCATTGAACTGGCCGAACGGTCGATAAGAGACGGCAAGGCGGCCGGCTGCCTGGGAAAACTGGTCGAGGTCTCAAACAGGTAAGAACGGGAAAAGGATGCTGATAGTAAAGGTCAAAATTTGCGGCATAACTAACTACGATGACGCGATTGCCGCGGTTGATATGGGCGCGGACCTGCTCGGATTCAATTTCCATCCGCAAAGCCCGCGTTCGCTTTCGATTGCACAGGCAACGGAGATAATAAGCAGATTGCCTGCATTTGCGGAGACGGTGGCGCTGTTTGTGAACGCGCCTTTTAAGCAGATACAGCAGACGCTCGATGCGCTCCGATTTGACTGGATACAACTGCACGGCGACGAAACACCGCAGTTTTGCAGCCAGTTCCGCTCGGTCAATGTCCGGACAATGAAGGCGCTGCGAGTGAAGGACCAGGCCGACATCGACCGCGCACAGGAATACTTCACCGATGCGATTCTGCTTGACGCATACGACCCGACAAAATACGGCGGCACGGGACTGACCTTTGACTGGAACATCATCGGTGATATGAGCAAACGCGTCTTTCTCGCGGGCGGAATAAATCCTGACAACGCAGTCAAGGCGGTCGAATTGGGCGTTTATGGCATTGACGTCTGTAGCGGCGTGGAATCGGCGCCGGGCAAAAAGGACCTCAAGAAAATGAAAAAATTATTCGACAACATTCGGCATTTGCGGGGTTAAAAAACCCGGAGAACGCAGAGGAAAATTTTTATGAAGTATAAAGGCAGATTCGGGGACTTCGGCGGTTTTTATGTACCCGAGGTGTTGATACCGGCTCTTGAGGAATTGGAGGAGGCATTTTACCGCTTTTACCAGGATGGACGCTTCACGGATGAACTTTCACTGCTTCTGGCGGACTACGCGGGCAGGCCGACGCCATTGTATTACGCCAAACGATTCAGCGAATATGTCGGCTTCAAGATCTATCTCAAACGAGAGGACCTTCTTCACGGCGGCGCACACAAGGTTAACAACACCTTAGGCCAGGGGCTTTTGGCGAAGTATATGGGCAAGACAAAGCTGATAGCCGAGACCGGTGCAGGTCAGCACGGGCTTGCGACAGCGATGACTGGCGCCCTGTTCGGGATGGAAACAAAAATCTTTATGGGCGTCACCGACATTGAACGGCAGAGCGTCAACGTCCACAAGATGAAATTGTGCGGCGCAGAGGTAATCGGCGTCGAGGGCGGGACGGGGACACTGAAGGACGCCATCAACGATGCCCTGCGATACTGGACGGCCCACGTGCGCGATACGTTTTATCTGTTCGGTTCGGCGGCAGGCCCCCACCCGTATCCAACAATTGTCAGGCATTTCCAAAGCTGCATCGGCAAAGAAGCCCGGCAGCAGTGCCTCGAAAAAATCGGGCGACTGCCGGATATGGTCGTCGCGTGCGTCGGAGGCGGCAGCAACGCGATAGGGATATTCGCTGGCTTTATAGATGACAAGGACGTCCGGCTGGTCGGCGTCGAGGCAGGCGGCAGGAACTTATCGAGCGGCAAGCACGCGGCTTCACTGAGCGCTGGCAGGGTCGGCGTGCTGCACGGCGCAAAAGCATACCTGCTCCAGGACGCCGAAGGTCAGGTCAACGAAACAGAAAGCGTAAGCGCAGGTCTCGATTACCCGGCGGTCGGCCCTGAGCACTGTATGCTCAAAGACAGCGGCAGGGCCGAATACGTCGCTGTCAAAGACAAGCAGGCGCTCGACGCGTTTGAACTCCTGTGCCGCACAGAAGGCATTTTACCCGCACTGGAAAGCTCGCACGCACTGGCTTATTTAATGAGTCAAAAGGGTAAGTTGAAGCCCGAGACAATCGCCGTGGTGAACCTTTCGGGTCGCGGCGACAAGGACGTGGGAATTGTGGAAAAGTTCAGGCCGGTCAAGGATTGAGGAATGAAAACGTACAAACAGGTTTTTTCGGAACTAAAGAAAGCCGCGGTGATACCGTTTTTTGTAATCGGCGACCCCGACTTGAAAACGGGACTGGAAATCGTCAAAACAGCCATCGACGCCGGGGCGGATATTCTGGAGCTGGGCATACCTTTTTCAGACCCGATAGCAGACGGGCCGACCATACAAAAAGCCGACATCAGGGCGCTCAAGAGCGGTATGACCGTCAAAAAGGCCCTGGAGTTTGTGCGAAAGGTCAAGAAATATAAGGATATACCTATCGGTCTTTTGATGTACTACAACCTTGTATATCAATACGGAGTGGAGAAGTTTTTCCGCGACTTTCACGAAGCGGGAGTCAACAGCGTCCTCATCGCCGATTTAAGCATTGATGATGCAGATGAGGTTTGCGGCCCGGCGGCAAAAGCGGGCCTCGATACGGTATTTATGGCGACCCCCAATGCCGACGACCCGCGAATGAGGCGGATTGCATCGAAGACAACCGGCTTCATTTACGCGGTCTCGCTGCTGGGTGTAACCGGCAGCAGAACTCAACTATCGGGGGATGTCGATGGGTTGGTCAAACGCCTGAAGAAAATCACGAACGTCCCCGTCTGCGTCGGCTTCGGCATAAGTAAACCGGAACACGCGGCAACCGTCGCCAAGGCCGGCGCAGATGGCGTCATCATCGGCTCTAAAATCGTCGGCCTGATTGAAGAAAACCTCGGCAATAAGAAGAAATGCCTGGCGGAAGTCGCCGCCTTTGTAAAGAAAGTCAAAAGTGCAATTACAGATTAGGACGGCGTTTTCACGGAGGTGTCTATGAGCAAAGTGTTGTATATCAAGGCGTCGCCCAGAACAGGGCGGTCACACTCAATTGCGGTCGCAGATGCCTTCGTCGAAGAATATCGCAAG
>CAYGVZ010000310.1:0-760 GCA_964353475.1 uncultured Pirellulales bacterium
TCATGGGGGATCTGTTCCTCGCCTGATAAGCCGGTCAGAGATCAATCTTATTTCTCGGGCTTTCCCAGGAACGCATCGAAGACGTCCTGCCTGAGCTCATACGAGGCAATGTAGGTGATCTTCTTGTGCGGCTGGTCGTAGACCTCCATGACCGGCACCATAGGGTACAGGTGCTCGGATACATATTGGCCGAGCTTCGGATAGACCCGCGTGATCCCGATGAAAATGGACACCATACCCTTAAAGGGAAATTCCACCACGATGCTCTTGGATTCGGGGAAGATGGCGACATAATATTTGGATTTGAGGTCATCGATCTTGTCTCTATCCACGTTATCCACAATGCACCCGCCTATGCTCCGCAGTTGATCACTCGGGGTCGTCTTCGGGTTATCATAGTACAGGCCGAAACCCCGGGCGGGGGTGATGGAATCCTCTTTGCGCAGCCGTTCATAGAGATTATCCATGATCGAGGAGATCTGCTTGTAATCCCCGATATGTCGGTCGTATACGAGTACGAAGGGGCCAACCTCCTTCTCCTCGATCACGATCGGGGCAAAGAGTCCATAGTAGGTGAGCGCCAGAACGACACCGGCCACGAATACACCTACGATCATTAAAAATCTCTTCATAGCTTCCTCCCTAGGGTTTGAAATGCAATTCCCGCACCTCCTGGAACCTGGTCACTACGAAATAAGAACCAACCCGCACCCGTATGAGCGCGCAGGAGGACAACCGGGCGAAGTGCTCCAGGTGAGGG
>CAYGVZ010000310.1:770-3477 GCA_964353475.1 uncultured Pirellulales bacterium
TCGACAACAGATTGCAGAAGATAGTCGACGAGATTGGCGAGATAAAGCCCGAGGAGCCGCTCCCGTTCCTCGCCGGCGAGTTCCTCCGCTATGCCGAGGGCGGTGACCGCAGCGGCGGTCCGGGTGTCGGAACTGCGGTTCGACCGGTTGTCGATCAGGACCGCCGTATGGACATCGTCCTTGACATTCGCGAACTTACGGGTGCTGCGGTCCGTGGCAAAGATCAGACTCCTGAGGTCATCCGTTGCTGCAAAGGCCATGAGGCTCATATACGGCTGACCCTTTTCCTGGGTGGCCAGGACGGCAAACTGCTGGGAATCGAATAAGCCCTTGAGAAACGGCTCGATTGGCGTGTTCATATCCATACTGCGCCTCCTGCATCCTGCTCGCGGATTCACGTGCCTTTGTTGGTCGGGTCGCCTTCCGAGAGCATGTCGGCCATGATCCGTCTTTCCCTCGACTCCGGCACGAAGCCGGTAATGACCGCCTGCAACACGGTGTCCCCGTCCTGATTGCTGAATATCGCCTCCGCCCTGGCTCGCCCCTGATGGTCGATCTCCGTGATGGTCAGGATGCATCGAATGGTGTCGCCGAAATAGACGGGGCCCTTGAAGCGGAGATCCATACCCGCGGCCAGCCATCCGATTTGGCCCCCGATCTCGGTGAGCATGCTCGCGACCAGCAGGCCATGGCAGATGCGGCCTGAGAGCTTCTTCGCCTGTGCGAACCGTTCGTCGAAGTGCACCGGGTTGTAGTCCCGGGAGATCTCCGCGAATGTGAGCATGTCCTCCTCCATGAACGTACGCATGATAGTGAAAGAGTCCCCTGCTTCTAATCCTTCAATAGTCTTTGCCCGGATATACGACATATCAATCTGACCTCTCACTGCATGCAACGGCCCGTTTGAGAGCCGAGGAAGAAGATCTTGCCACAGGTGCACACCCTCATCTATCCTATATCAACCTGGGAAAGAGGGCATAGGCGTTCGTCTGTTCGATCGCCCTACGCATGCGAGCGTCGAACCCGTCATACTTCCGCGAACCCTTGATCGTCTCCAAGGTGATGATCTCAGGGGCAAAGGGATACTCGCTGCCGACTCGTGCGGTATGATGTGGTGGTGCACATCGATGCGGTGGGGTCCTATTTGCATGCTGTCTTTCTAATCCAATGATCATATCATGCTGTGGGCGCCCATCTTTTTTCCTGGGTGGATTTTCCCTGCGCAGACTCCGTTCCACCAGGTGACGGGTGGGTGGTACTGCCCTCGTGTAATCCCCTGTATCCCCTTAGTTGAGATACTATGGGTGGGAAATGATAAAGTCAATGAGAACAAGGAGGTTGGCGCATCCCTGAACCCAAGTCGTCATATTGGCTTATGTGCGTCAAGCCCCGTTCCTTGGGGAGTATCTTTTCAAATTGACAGAAGGTTGTACGCCCTTTAGTGTAGGGGGATCAGCCAGATACATTATGTCGGAGGGGAGATCCATGCAGATCGAGATCACCGCACCGCGGGAGCTGCTCGATGCCAACGGCCATATCACCAAGGAGGGATGGGCGCGCAAGCCCTACTGGCGATACGACCGCAGCACAATCAAGGCCCCCTGGTATCGGATCAAGGAGTGGGATTACTATGCGGTCCTTTCCCCTGACAAGGGCTATGGGATCACCTTCACCGTAGCCGATATGGGCTACCTCGGCCTTGCCGCCGTGTGCTGGCTCGACTTCAAGGCAAGGACCTATCATCAGCTCGATACCATGCGCCTTTTACCCATGGGAAGGCTCAACTTCCCCTCATCGTCCGGGCAGGGCGACGTCGCCTTTGCCGACAGGAAGCTCAGACTGAAGTTCGAGCTTAAGGGCAACCAGAGAATCCTTTCCGTCGAGGCGCCGGGATTCCTGGACAAGGGGCTTACGGGCAGCATCACCCTCCATGAGGACCCCGCTATGGACAGCATGGTGATCGCCACCTCCTGGAAGGAGAACCGGCGGGCGTTCTACTACAACCGCAAGATCAACTGCATGCGCGCACAAGGATCAGTGACCATCGGCGACACGGTATACCATTTCGCCCCGGAGACGGATTTCGGAGGCCTCGACTGGGGCCGGGGCAACTGGACGTACAAGAACCGCTGGTACTGGGGATCGGCCTCGGGCTTGGTGGACGGGGAGCCCTTCGGCTGGAACATCGGCTACGGGTTCAGCGACCGGTCGCCGGCCTCGGAGAACATGCTCTTCTACAAGGGCAAGGCCCACAAACTCGACCAGGTCACCTTTCACAGCGACCCGCGAAACTACCTGGCTCCCTGGAGGTTCACGAGCAACGACGGCCGCTTCGAGCTTGCCTTCGCGCCCGTGATCGACCGCTTGAGCTCCACGGACCTCATCATCCTGAAGTCCATCCAGCACCAGGTCTTCGGGAACTTCACCGGGAATGTGATCCTCGACGACGGCACCAAGCTCCACCTCGACAACTTCCTCGGGTTTGCGGAGGATGTCCTCAACTGGCTCTGATACCCATTATTCAGGTGAGTGTTTCTCCCGGACCTCCTGAGCCAACATACGGCCGAGGCATTTCATTGGACGTTCGATAGGGAATTCCACCTGTTATGGGGTATATCATGGCCATGAACAAATCGGATTCGCCCGGGTTGTCACCGATCTGGCGTCCATGTACTGGGTCTGCGATGTGTTCATCGACGAAGGATAT
>CAYGVZ010000311.1:0-3453 GCA_964353475.1 uncultured Pirellulales bacterium
TTTTGACAAACGGTGGGACCTCCTCAATTTTGCAGACAAGCGCGCGATCGGCGGAGATACGGATTACGATTTTCACACCGGGTTTGACCACATGCAACTCCAGACCCTGCTCCACGCTCTCGACTGTAAGAAGTATGGAATGCGGACCGTCATCGAAGCACTGGTGACCTTCCGCTTGCAGATGTTCTGGTATGGAAACCGCAAGCTGCACGTCGCCGTTGTTCCCTATCCTGAACGAAACGCCTGGGCCGTACTGGTGCTGAACCCGACCAGTGAGACCGTCAAGGAAGATTTCTCGCTTAATCAGGTCATCGGAAAAGATAATGCATACTGTTTTGAATGGAGTGCAGGTAAGAACAAGCCGTTGGGTACTCTGTCTTCGTTGTCGCAGGAACTAAAATCACACCACTCTATTCTTTATTATATTTCGACTGAAGATATGCCGCCGCCCGCCGATTTGGGATTGGCTGGAATAAAGATAGCCGGGCTTGGCGGGCAAGACATCAGCAACTGACTCAGGCGCTAATAGTAAGCACTGCTGCGACGGGCCAGCAGCGTTAATCGGGGCAAGGAAATATGCCAGATAATCAGTCAGTGACACAGAATCATGCGCAGGCCGCAGTTCCGCATCTGCGGCGGGTCCTCAAACTGCGGGACCTGATATTTTACGGCATTATTGTCATAACGCCGGTAGCACCGATTCCGATATTCGGAGTGGTTCAAAAGGTTTCAGGCGGGCACGCGCTGACAACCATCCTGATTGCTATGGCGGCGATGGTTCTCACCGCCATCAGCTACGGACGAATGGCCTCGATTTATCCCCAGGCCGGCTCGGCTTACACGTACGTCGGTCTGGGACTGAACGCGCACCTCGGTTTCATGGCGGGCTGGGCGATGTTCTTGGACTACATGATGATACCACTGCTCAATACCGTTTACGTGGCGGTGACTATTCATGACCAGTTGCTGCCACAAGTTCCATACTGGATACTGGCGCTGCTGACGGTCGGCGTGATGACCATCCTGAACTGGCGCGGCATCCGAGTAACAGCGAATGCGAACACTCTGTTCATCTTAGTCAGCTCTTTCGTTATCGGCGTGTTCGCAATAGCAGCGGTGCGGTATCTCTGGCTGAAAGACGGATGGCACGGGCTTTTTTCGTTGCAGCCGTTATATAATCCGCGGACTTTTCAGTGGGGCGCGGTGCTGGCCGGGACATCACTGGCATCGCTGACCTATATCGGATTTGACGGGGTGACGACCCTGGCGGAGGACGTGGAGAATCCGCGTCGCAATGTCCTGCTGGCGACAGTCCTTGTTTGTGTATTAATGGGCCTGTTCAGTGGCTTGCAGGTTTACCTGGGCCAGCGCGTGTGGCCGGACTTCGAGACCTACCCGAACGTTGATACGGCTTACATGGATTTGACAAGACGCCTGGGTGGACCGGTTCTCTTCGGCAGCCCGATCCTGCTTACCATGATGGCAGGCATTGTAATTGCGGCCAACTTCGGCAGCGGACTCAGCGGTCAGGTCGGGGCAGCACGCCTGTTATTCGGAATGGGGCGAGACAAGGTCCTGCCCGGCAGGGTGTTTGCATACCTGGACCACAGGAGCAATCCCACCGCCAATATCGTAATCGTAGGAGCACTGGCCTTTGTCGGAACTCTTTTTATGAGTTTTGCACAGTGCGCAGCGATACTCAACTTTGGAGCGTTCCTGGCGTTTATGGGAGTTAATCTGGCGTGCCTCTGGCAGTTCTACTGTGTGCGGCGAAACGACCGCAATCGTTCTTTTTTCAAAGACGCGGTAGCACCAGGGGTCGCTTTTGTTTTCACCCTGGGGATCTGGCTGGGCCTGTCGAAATCGGCGAAAATCATCGGGGGCTGCTGGTTCCTGTCGGGGCTGGTGTACTTGGCATTGAGGACTCGCGGGTTCCGAGTGAAGCCATCTATGATAGATTTCAGCCAGACTTAATGAAGAACTGGTAAGGTCTCGCGATACGCCGCGAACGGGCACAGAATGAGTAACAGATGAATCTCAGAGAAAACATAAATGCGATACGGCTGGACAGGAATTGAATCGGCTGTCATCATAGTCATGATATTGGGCTTTTTGTCGGCTTCGAGCCAGAGTCAGGTCGCGGACACCTCACACAGTGATATTGCAGTCATCCCGCTGAATTCGGCGGAATTGCTGAACATGACTGCAGGCGAGCTCACCTCGTCATCGATTGAGAGCACTCCAGTATCAAGGAACTCGGAATTTACTAATTTTCCCCTCGGCCACGTCAGAGCAAACGGCTGGCTGGAACAGATGGTGAACTCCGAAGCGAATGGCGTGACGGGGCATCTCGATGAAATAGACAGGCGGGTAGGAGACCACATTTTCTTTACACACGCCGTGGACAAGGAAGGTCAGTTCCAATGGTGGAATGGCGAATATGAGGGCGACTGGATAGATGGTTTTGCCCGCCTTGCCTGCTCCACAGACAACCAAACGCTGCTCGGCAAAGCCGAACGCTGGTTTGAAAAGCTGATGGACGTACAAGGCAATGGCAGCGAACCCTACATCGGCATCTACTCCCCCGATTCAAAGAGACACCCCCGGTGGAGCGATGTATGCGGCGAGCTATGGCCGCAATGCCGGGTGTTCCTGGCGATGGTTGGCTATTACGAGCGAACGCAGGACCCGCGTATCCTGAAATCCTTAAGACTGGCAGCGGACTTGAGCATGTCTCACTTTTTCAAGGATCTGCCGGCATACAAGAGTAATGTAAACTCCCACGCCCTGATGATGGTCGAACCAATGCTGAAACTCTACGACCTCACGGGCGATAAGAAGTACTTGGATTATTCAGTTTTCCTGTACAGCAAGCTAAGGTGGTTTAACGACCGAACCTTACGCGGAGACCTGTTCCTGCATGGCGTGCATGTAGTCCAGAATGTGCGAATTCCCGTTCTTCTTTATGAATTCACGGGCGACAAGAAACACCTTAAGGAAGGCCTGCAGGGCGTGGAGCTTTGTATCAACAGATATATGAACGTAGCCGGCACAATTCGCTCGGATGAAATGGTCGGCTATGCCGTTCCGGACAGAGGTTCGGAATACTGCACAACGGTCGAATGGTTCATTACGGCTGTGGAAACCGCGCGTATTACGGGCCAGATGCGTTTCGCAGACGTGGCCGAACGCTGTTACTTTAACGCCGCCCAGGCAGCCCGATTTACGGATGGGTCGGCCATTCAGTACAGCTCTTTCCCCAACCAGCTTTATGTGATTGAACAGGGCACAGATGAGTGGAAAGGCCAGCCGCTGTTCGGTCCCGCACATAATCCTCTCTGCTGCAACGCGATGGCCGGACGGCTCCTGCCCGCCTATTTGAACAATATGTGGGTGAACAGTCCAAAGGGCGGCTTTCTTGCCCTTCTATACGGTCCCTCCACGTTCAGGACT
>CAYGVZ010000312.1:0-3392 GCA_964353475.1 uncultured Pirellulales bacterium
GGTGGGGTCGTAGAAGCGGGGGATGAGATTGGCGAAGGTGGTCTTGCCCGATCCGCTGGGCCCCACCAGGGCCACCACCATCCCGGGCTGGACCTCCACGTTGATGTCGGTGAGGATCTGCTTCTCCGGCTCGTAGGAGAAGGACACGTGATCGAGGACCACGTGGCCCTTCACCGTGGGCAGGGGCACCGCGTCGGGCGCCTCCTGCACCGTGGACCTGGCATCGAGGATGTCGAAGACGCGATCGGCGGAGATGAGGGCGCGCTGGATCACCTGGCTGGTGGTGCTGAGCGCGACGATGGGCCAGTAGAGGAAGCCCAGGTAGGAGTTGAAGACGATCAGCTGCTTCAGGGTGAGGTGGCCGCGGATCACCTCGCTGCCGCCGTACCAGAGGATCACCGCGGTGCCGGCGGCCGAGACCAGCCCGGCCAGGCTGCCCATGAGCGTGCCCACCCGCGCCAGCCGCACGCTGTGGCGATAGGTCTCGCGCATGCCCCGGTAGAACATGCGCGTCTCGTACTTCTCGCGGGCGAACGCCTTCACCACCTGGGCCCCGGCGATGGACTCGTACAGCTCGCCGTACATCTCCGACCACTTCTCGCGCAGGGCCCGCCAGACGCGCTGGATGTAGCCCACGAAGACGTGGTAGTTCACCGCGAAGAGCGGCAGCGCGATGAACGACACCACCGCCAGCTTCCAGTGCACCACCAGCATGTAGATCACGATCACCACGACCATGAAGATGTTGGTGAGCAGGTCAATGGAGCTGGAGGTGATCATGCTCCCCATCACGTCCACGTCGCCGGTCATGCGGGCCAGGATCTGGCCGCTGCCGCGGCGCTGGTAGAACTGCATGGGGAGTTCCTGGAGGCGGGTGAAGACCTGGTTGCGGATGTCGAAGAGCAGGCGCTCGCCCAGCCACGACATCAGGTAGGTGCGGGCAAAGGAGAGGAAGCCGCTGATGGCGTTCAGGGAGAGGATCACCACCAGAATCACGGCCAGCCAGTGCAGGTCGCTCAGGGTGATGCTCCGGCCCAGCAGGGGCGGATGCCAGGTGTAGGTGTGCAGGCCCTTGGCGGCGTTGGGGAGCAGCCCGCCGATCACGAAGGCATACACGGGCGGCTGGATCAGGTTCACGCCGGCGACCAGGATCACGCAGAGCACGCCCAGCGCCAGGCCCAGGCGGTAGGGCTTGGCATAGCGGAGGATGCGGAGGAAACGTCTCATGGCTCTTCGGCGGCCTCAGGCGCGCTTCTCGCGCTCCACGGTTTCGATCACCTTGTGCAGCTCGTCCACGGCATCCTGCTCGGCCTTGTGGAGGCGCCGCATCTGCCGCGCCGCCCGGCGGCGCAGCCGCATGTAGTCCTTGACGGCCTGCCGGTTCTCCGGGGTGAGCTCCGCCGCGGGGCCACGCTCGGTGACGGCCACGTGGGGGATGTGTTCGGGCGGGGAGGGGAGCGCCTCCAGCAGTTTCGCGGCCTCGCGGAACTTGGCCGCCGCCTTCTCGAGGTGCTCGCGCGCCTCCTTCTCCTCGAAGTGAGGACGGATCGAATCGAGGTAAGCGGCCGCGCCCACGCGCGTGCCGCGCAGGTAGGCCAGCGGGAAGGCGCTCCAGGCCGCGTAGCGGCTGAGGTCGAGGGCTTTCTGGACGTCGTCCTTGCGCTTGCGGGTGAGCACGCCGAGAAGTTCCAGGTACACGTTGGTCCCGGGCACGCACCCCTCCACCCGCGTCTTGCGGGTGAGCATGCGGATGCCGCGGCGCAGCGCGCCCAGGGCCGCCTCCTTGGGGTTGGGCTCGCGGGTCTTGTCGCCCAGGGTGAAGTAATAGTGCCCCGAGAGCCCCAGCTCCAGCAGACCGGGCTCGCAGAGCCACGCCTCGGCCAGTTGTTTCGCCGACCAGGTCGCCTCCGCGCCGGAGGGGAAGCGCACGCGCACGTGTTCCGGCCTGCCGTCGGCCGCGAGGACCACCACCCACTCGCCGGCGCCGTGGATGATGAGGGCGCCTCCCTCCCGCACGGCGTCGCGCACGGCCTTGAGCGCCTCGTCCATGGCGGGCGCGGCGGCGATCTCGCAGTCGTAGCCCAGGGCGCTGCACGCGGCGCGCAGGGGGTTGAAGGCCACCACGTAGGGGCCGCGCTCGGGCACGTTGGGGTCGTAGAACGTGCGGAAGGTCTCCCCCGAGAGCCCCATCAGGGTAACCTTCTCGACGTGGGTTCCCCTGCGATCGAGGCAGTACTGCAGGGAATCTACGTAGCCGAGGGAGACCGGCGTTTCGTCCTGCTCCGGCCGGGCCGAATCAGCCGCCTTGCGGTCCCTGCGGCTCCGGCGCCGCGAGGGACTTGCGGGCGTATCCTCTGACATCGCGGGAAATGCCTCCTCGAACGGCCCCGACGCGTCGGAGCCGCGGACGCCCTGCCGGGTAATGGAGCGCCCTTGGGTCTTCGGTCATTCTACCACGATTTCCCTGCGGTCATGCGCGACGCCTGCGCCTCCGCGAAAAAAAATCGCTAGTCCCCTGAGGCTGGTCTCGGCAGGACGCGCAGCACCATCAGGGTCATGTCGTCGTCGCGGTGGCCGCCGCGGGCGAACTCCCGCACCCGGGTGAAGAGTTGGTGCGCCAGTCTGTCGGCACTCAACCCCAGCGCCACCCCGGCCACGGCGGCGGCCTTGAGTCCTTCGAGCCCGAAGTGGTTGCCGGCGGCGTCGCTGGCCTCGGTCGCCCCGTCGGTGTAGAGCACCAGGGTGTCTCCCGGCTCCAGGGGAAGATCCTCCTCTTCGTAGGTGACGCCCGGCTGCACGCCGATCACCAGTCCCCCGCACTCCAGCGAGACCGCCTCGCGGCTGCCCTGACGGATGAGCAGGGGCGGGTCGTGACCGGCGCTGGAGTAGCTGAAGCGGTGCTCCTCCGGGTCAATCACCACACAGCACAGGCTGATCACCCGGTCCACCTCCTCCGCCGCCTCCGGGAACCAGTTGTCATTCACCTGGGCGAGGATCCGACCGGGCGACTGCAGCGCGCGCGTGATCGCCAGCAGCGAGGCCTTGAAGAACCATGCCGGGATGAGGCTGCCGGCATACTTCCCGGACACATCCCCCACGAACGCCAGGTACCTGCCGGGCCGGATGGTGAGCAGGTCGTAATAGTCGCCGGCTCCCATCCGCAGCGCGGGCCGGAAGCGGAGGCCGACCTCCAGCCCGGGCAGCGAGGGAAGCTGCTTGGGGGTGAGGCGATCGTAGAACTCCTGGACGATCTTGCGGCGGCTCTCGTACTCGGCCAGGGCGACGCGGTCGCGATCCCACGCCACTCGTTCCGCGCGCTGCGCCTGCGCCATGTAGCCGGCCACCACGGCCGCCAGCACCAGCACGGGAATCTGCTGAGTGGCCGCTCGCTC
>CAYGVZ010000313.1:0-3386 GCA_964353475.1 uncultured Pirellulales bacterium
ACGTGGTAGTCATCCACGTCCGCCCGGGGGTAGAGCGCGAAGTCCTCGACCAACGCGCTCGCCGCAATCATCTCGGTCACCCGATACCTCCTCGGAATCGAACCCCTGCCTCGCCGTGCCAGGCCACGGCGGGCCAAGCCTTGCCTCGCCGTGCCAGGCCATATCTCGACTATGTTTCGTCGCGGTGTTGCTCGCGACCCCAGCCAAGCCCCGCCAGGCCCCGCCTTGCCGTGCCAGGCCTGGCCCAGCCCGGCCACGATTACTCGATCAGCTCGGCAGTGAACCGGCCGAACGTCCCTCCCTTCTCCACCCGAAAGTCCCCGAGCGCGGCCACGAGTCCCGCCTCCTGAAGCAAGGGCACGATCTGCTCGGGATTGATCACGTCTTCGTCGACCGCGAGTCGCACCTCGAACGCCCATCGTTCGTGGCGCGGCCGCGAGCGCATGATCCCATTTCGCTGCACCAGCACGCGCCGCGTGTCGATCTGGTACTCCTTGAGCGGTTTCTTGCTGTCGGGATCTACCAGGATCACGTACTCGTCCACCGGTAGAACGGCAGACTTGACGACGTCGGGCGCCGACCGCTTGCCGGCTTTCTTCCCCCGCGCCGCCTTGATGAGCGCGCTCCTCAGCCCGGCTACCGGATGCACCATCTGCCCCTTGCTGTCGCGGTAGATACCCCTCTCCGCTTCCTCTGCCGGCGTCGGTATCTTCTTCTTCCCGATGGTCCCGACATTCGAGGTCGGGACCATGCTCGCCGGATTGTGCTGCAGCAGCGGCGACAAGAACGAAACCCAGAACCGATGCTCTACGAACCGCATGTAATCCTCCGTGCGCCGGCGTTGATGTCGTTTGGGCCATAGGGACAATGTCCCGCCCTTCACGTACTGCGCCGAACGCTCGTCAAACCCCTGCCTCGCCCTGCCCAGCCCCACCGCGCCATGCCATTCCTGGCCCGGAGTAAGGGGAGTGCCTGTCATCTCTGGGCACTCCCCTCGCATCTACGCCGCGCCCTCCTCGCCCTCCGGATGCCCGGCCCCGTAAAGCCGGCGCAGCTCCTCGTCGTCCTGGTGCAGCCACGCAGCCACCACGTCCCGCGGCCAGCGATGCCAGCCCGCGATCTGGTGGCGTCCGCGCCCTCCCAGTGGCCGCAGCCAGGTGTGCTCCCGCAGCGAGCTCTGGGAGATCCCCTTCAGGGCGGCGCACTGAGGGAGCGTGTACCACTCCTGGTGGAGGCGCTTGTCCTCCTCCATGTGCGCGACCCGGTCCCGCAGCGCCGTGAGCTCGCGCACGAGCGTGCCGTTCGACTCCACGAGCTCCTCCAGGATCCCGGCCGGTGTGTGGTTCATGCAGCTACCCCTTGCGCGCAGACCGGACCTGGCTTAGGCTTCCGGTAGGCAACAAGCCCAGAGAGGAGGTGAAGTCCGCATGTACCGAAAGAACATGGTGTTCCCCTGCCCGTCACACTTCAGCTCGACCCTTCTCAGCTCCTCTTCCGCGATGCTGTCGTCGTCGTGCTCGATGAGGCCCGCCAGGAAGTGTCTGCGGAAGCGACCGCCGTTCTCGTGGCGCTTGATCTCTCTCACCTCGCAGCCGGCGCCCTCGAGCGCGTCTATGATGCGCTTCAGATCCACGACCGAGCCGTTCCTCTCGTTCATGCCGCCCCCTTCCTTCCGCCCGTCCGCGCCGCGATCGCGCGGTCCGTGGCCTCTTCCGCTTCCAGTTCCGGCAGCTTCTCTTCCAGGATCTTCACGATCTGCGGCCCAAGCGATCTGTGCTCTCGCCGCGACACGGTACGCAGCCTCCTGTAGATGTCCTCTGGCAGACGCATGCTGAAAGGCCGGAACCTCTTTTGATCCACGCCCCCTCCCATCCTCTTATCACATAATATCCAATGTTAGGAAATCCGTCAAGAGCCTCCTGTCCGAATCTCACATATGGTGTTACATTTGAGGTGTGGATGATGGGCACAGGACCTTTTCGATTCGCATTCCCGATCGCTTGTTCGCCAGAGTGGAACGACTCGCTGAGAAGGAAGGGAGATACCGGAGCGCGAACGCGGTCATCAGGGAGTGCCTTCTCCGCTCGCTTCCGGATCTTGAGGCAGAGCACCCGATCCTCGACGCGCGCGAATCTTCACTCGCCGAAAGACCAGCATCCCCCTGATCGGTTCGGCGTGGTGATCCCTTTCCCTGGATCGGGGATTCCCTGAGAAGGGCCTTCGAAATACCTGAGCTCTTTGGGCGGGGACATACGCCGTGGTAGGATGGCGCCAGAGGAGATCGCATGCCAGATACGGCAAGCATCCTGATCATCGTTCTTGTGCTCGCCATCGGGATCCCGCTGGGTGGCGGACTCCTCGTACTGCTCTATGTGCTGTGGGTGAAGCTCATCCGGTGGACGCTGAGACTCAACGAGATCGTCCAGATCCTCTCCGACCTCCTGAAGGAGACCCGGGAGCTCGCGACCGCGGTCCGCAAGGACCCCGCGTCGCCCAGCACGAATCCGCCGGGCGACGCCGGATCTCCGTGAGGAGGTGACCAATGCCGGAATCCGTCACGTTCGCTGTAGCCTACGTCGTGGCCGGGTTCCTCCTCCTGGTCGTCATCGTGCTGGTGACGCGCGCCTTCTGGTGCTGGTACTTCAGGATCAACGAGATCGTCGACCTCCTCCGCAGGATCGCCAATCGTCCTGAGGCGGAGCGGCCAGTCCAGATCCGAGGGCCATCGTCGGCCGAAGTCGAGATCACGGAAGGGGACGTTGCCGAGCTCGTCGCGCGATTGGGAAAGAAGGAGCGATAGCCAGCAGGCGGAGTCAGTTCCTCGCCGGCGGCTTGCCCAGCACGGCGTCCACGATGTCCGCCTGTCCCCGCAGGTGTTCCGCGCCGAGGTGAGTGTAGTGCTGCCGGATGCTGTCGTCGGCCCAGCCTAGGGCCGCACGGAGCTTCTCGCGATCGTACTCGTGCGCGGCCAGGATCGTGGCCAGGGAGTGCCGGAGGGAATGCGGACGGATCCGCCGCGCCTGGCAGTCCATGCCCGCCGCCTTCATGGCCCGCGCGAAGCGCCGCTCCCACCAGCCCTCGCCCGGGCGAACCCCATCATCCCAGCAGAGCACCGGATCATCCGGATGATGCCGGATCACGACATCCCGCAGGGCCTCGATGGCGGCGATAGCGACTGTGGGCAGAGGGGCGACGCGAGGCCGGCCGGACTTCGGCACGCCTTCGGCATGCTCGAAGCGCTTCCACGCGCGCCGGATCTGGACAACGCCGGCCTCGAGGTCCAGATCCCGCCAGTGCAGGCCCCTGATCTCGCCGCGGCGCATGCCCGTCGTGGCCGCGAGGAGGAAGCAGGTGTACTCGCGCTGGTCCCGCCACGGCCCCAGGCC
>CAYGVZ010000314.1:0-3385 GCA_964353475.1 uncultured Pirellulales bacterium
CTTCAGGAGCACCCGATTGTACCTGCTCGCTCCCATTTGTTTGCGCCTTGCATCCTTGTCGGCGGCTAACCAACATCAAATCGCACGTACCGCTTTATCTTTGCGGTGCCGTCGGCCTTTTGTGCCGACTCCGCCAGCACCTGCGATACGGTCTTTGTATTGTCCTTGACGAACTGCTGCTCAACTAAGCAACTCTCGGCAAAGAACTTCTTGATTTTTCCATCTACAATCTTATCGATGATATTGGCCGGCTTGTTCTTGACCTGTGCGGCTGCTATCTCCCTTTCCTTTGCTATTGTCTCCGCACTTACGCCCGACTGGTCAAGCGCAATCGGCTTTGTCGCCGTGATGTGCATCGCTATGTCCATTCCCGTCTGTTTCATCACATCGTTAGTCGCCGTCGCATCGCTGCTCGTTTCTATCTGGACCATTGTCCCGACCTTGCTGTTGAAATGTATGTAAGTGCTTATAAGGCCTGGGCCATCCAGCTTGAATTTAGCATAATCGCCCACGGCTATTTTCTCACCCGTCTTGCCCGCCACCTCCGTCACAACGTCACCGAACCTCACGCCGCCCGCCTGCGTTTCAAGGATATTTTCCGCCCCCTCTTCTGCCTTGCACGCCATCGCATAATCAGCGAGCTTCGCCGCTGCGGCCGCAAAATCGTCGCTCCTTGTCACAAAATCCGTCTCGCAGCAAAGCGACGCCAGCACCGCAACCTTCCCGTCGCTGCTTTTCTTGCCCACTATTATTCCCTCGCTGGTCTCCCGCTCGACCCGCTTGGCCAGCGTTGACAGGCCTTTCTTGCGCAGGATGGCCATCGCCTCTTCAACGTTGCCGTTCGCCTCTTCCAGCGCCTTCTTACAGTCCATCATCCCCTGTCCGCTCATCTTCCGCAGCTTCATTACCACTGATGCTGAAATCTCCGCCATTTAATCAGCTCCTGTCATTTAACCGTACTTGACGTTCAAGGTCCTGCCTCGGGTCAACTGCCCTCCGGCTGTTCCGGCTCGCCTGTCGGCTCAGCCGGCCCTGCCGATGTCTGCTCTGCGCCGCTCTCGCCGCGGGGTGCTGCATCTTCAGCACGCGCCAGCACAGGCCGTCTCGAGCGCACCCGCCTGGGCCTGGCCTGCGGATCCTCGCGCGGTACCACCATTGTCTTGCCCGACGCCACCGCCTCGCCAAGCTCATCTAATATCAACCCGATTGCTCGTATTGAGTCGTCATTGGCGGGTATCGCAACATCGACCGTCTCCGGGTCGGAGTCCGTGTCAATCATACACACCGTCGGTATGCCCAGCTTCCTAGCCTCCCGCAGCGCGAGGTACTCCTTCCTCGCATCTACGGCCACTACCGCGCCGGGCAGGCGGGACATCTTTCTTATGCCCTCAAGATTACTTCTGAGCTTGCGCAATTCTCGTTTCAGACGCGATGCGTGCTTTTTGCTCTCGGCCTCAAGCCCGCCGGACTCCTGCATTGCCTCCAGTTCTTCCAGCCGCTGCAACTGAGAGCGTATTGTCCTGAAATTAGTCAGTGTACCGCCCAGCCACCGTTCCGACACATAGTGCATCCCGCACTTGGCCGCCGCCGCTTCCACCGCCTTTTGCGCCTGACGTTTCGTCCCTACGAACACAACGTCTTTTCCGCTGGCTACCGTATCCAGGAGCAGTTTCTTTGCTATCAAAAGACCTTCAAGGGTCTTGCGTACGTCTATAATATGTATCTTGCCGCGCTTGGCGAAGATGAACGGTGCCATCCTGGGGTTCCAGCGGTTGGCAGTATGTCCGAAATGGACCCCCGCATTTATCAGTTCCCGTGCCAGTTCCTTGCCCACAAAGACCTCCAAAAAACTAACTGTAATAAGCTTTGCTCATCCGAAAACGCATATCCAAACATGGAAACGTACCCCAATCGCCGCCCCCTGTCAAGCAATTTTGCGGCAACATTTTTCAGCTTTCGCAAGTGCCGGGGTGCGATTCAGATGCGCAGCATGGCTTGCGCCATTTGTAGGCAGACTATCTTTACACGATGTGGCACGGGCTTCCAGCCCGTCCGGCTACGGCTCGGCGTCTCGATTGCTTCTGCCGCCCCATCTTTGCCTTCGCCGAGACGAGTGAAAACACGGCCAACGGTTCGACTTCTTCGACTGGTTCGACAAGCTCACCGTCCCGAGCGAAGTCGAGGGAGATGGCCGTGCCACGAGTAATCCACTTTTTACCTATAAATCCGCCTCGCGATGGCGGCCTTGCCGTGGCGGGGCCGCCTGCGCCACGTGAATCGCACCCCAAGTGCCGTTTGGGAAGCAAATCCGGTTTGCCCCATCAGAAATATGTGCTACAATACAATGTTTGGGTTATTATCGGAACTCGGTTGTAGGGTAGCAGGGCAATTGCGGACTGTTATGGCGGTGCAGGCAGAAAAGGTAATTCGGATTACGGGGGCGGCGGAACATAACCTCAAGAACGTCAACATAGATATTCCCCGCGATAAACTCGTGGTGATTACCGGCATAAGCGGCTCAGGAAAAAGCTCGCTGGCATTTGACACGATTTACGCCGAGGGCAGACGCAAGTACGTTGAGTCGCTCAGCTCCTACGCAAGGCAGTTCCTCGAACAGATGCAGAAGCCCGCGGTCGGCGAGATAACAGGACTGCCGCCCACCATTGCAATTGAACAGCGCAGCGCCGGCGCTAATCCCCGCTCCACAGTTGCCACGACGACCGAGATTTACGACTATTTTCGGCTTCTTTTCGCGCGGGTCGGGACGCCGCACTGCTGGGTCTGCGGCAAAGAGATTACAAGCCAGCACTCATCACAGATAGTTGACTCGATAATGTCTTGGCCTGAGGGGACAAAGGTTCAGATATGTGCGCCGCTTGTCAGGGGCAAAAAAGGCGAGCACAGGGACGTCTTCGCGGTAATTCAGCGGGAGGGCTTTGTGCGTGTCCGCGTGGACGGACAGATTTACGATATTCGCAACGTCCCCTCGCTGGATAAAAACAAAAAACACGATGTAGCGGCCGTTGTGGACCGGCTGATTATTCGCCCGGCGGTGCGTATTCGCCTGGCCGATTCAGTCGAGACGGCGCTGAAACTCGCCGAGGGCTTGCTGCTGGTCCTCGTGCAGCAGCCGTCAAAGGGCAGAGACGACGACGTATGGGACGAGGTTATTTACAGCGAGAAATTTGCCTGTCCGGAACATCCGCAGGCGTCTCTCGATGAACTCTCGCCGCGACTTTTCAGCTTCAACAGCCCCTACGGCGCGTGCAAGAGCTGCGACGGCCTGGGGATGATTCTCGAATTCGACCCCGAATTGATAGTGGCAGACAAGACCAAATCCCTCGAAAACGGCGTGATAGATGCCTGGCGCAAGGGCGGCAAGCGG
>CAYGVZ010000315.1:0-3365 GCA_964353475.1 uncultured Pirellulales bacterium
CTGCTCCGGCCTTTCGCAGCCGTGTATGCCGCAGTACATATCAACGTAGTCGGTCCTCATTTTCTCCAGCGAGGCGTGCAGACATTTCTCCACGCCTGCAATGTCCCTCGCTCCCGATGCCTTAGTGCTGATGAACAGCTTTTTGCGAAGGTCGGGACTCCTGCCAAGCAGCGTGCCGATACAAATCTCGCTGTTTCCACCTGAATAGTTGGGGGATGTGTCCCAGCAGCACATGCCCCATTTCATGGCCGCCCTCAGAAGCACCTGGTTATCGACAAGACGATTACAGCCGAGGCCCACGGCGCCGATTTCGACGCCTGTCCTGCCGAGTCGGCGCAGAGGGACTTGAAGGGAATCGTTGCCGGAGCCCGCTGCCGGTACATTGGGGTCGTTTGGCTCAGCGAACAATCGCTCGGCCAGCAGAACGCTCAGCCCGGCAGAACCGAGGGTCTTTAGGGTGTCTCTTCTGGAGATACCGACGCGTTTTCTGCTCACGGTACAGATTCTCCTGCCATCAGGCGAGTTTTTCAACTGCCTCGGCCATAAGTTTGCCAATCGGCATACGCTGTGGGCACCGTGCCTCCGCGGCCCGGTAATCTGCGCACAACAACCTCGCCCTAACCTCCGCAGGAATCTCTGCAAACGCCTGCCTGCCCATCTCCCTGTCCCCGTAGCGGTTGCAGTACATCAATGACCGCATAACGTCATTCACACACGCTATCCCCGGCAGGACCTCGCCGCAGATATGCGAACAACCCGCGCAGTATCCGCTGCACGTCGCCTCTGCGTACTGCTGCAAAACGTCCTTGTCCTCCTGTGCAAGTTTTGTCTTATCCAGCACCGCCGCGACGTTCTCCATCACAAGCGCCGTGCTCGTCATACCCACCGTTACCGATGCGACACGCGCATCTTCCAGCACCGCCTTTATCTTCGCCTGGCCCGGCGTAAATCCCTTCTGCGTGAAATGCTCCATTATCTTCTTGTCGTCCTCGGTCTCCACGTTGGTTCCCTGCACTTTCATCGCCGTTATCGCCACACCCGCCTTACTGCATGCATCCATCGCCCTCTGCATCTCTTCGTCTTTGGTCAGCCGGAAATTATACGTCACTAATATCGCGTCCACCCACCCGAGTTTTGCCGCCGGCTCAAGGGGCTTGCTGCTGTGCGTGCTGAATCCGAAATAGCGAATCACTCCGCGCTTCTTGGCGTTCTCCGCCCACGCCTTCACTTCGTCTGTCAGTTGCCCGGCGCTGCCCAGACCGTGCACCCCGTAATAAACATCAATATAATCGGTGTTCATTCGCTCAAGCGAGGTCTTCAATCGCTCCTCGATTTCTTTGGCGTCCTTTGCACGCGACGCCTTCGTGGCGATGACCAGCTTCTTGCGCATATCGGGATTGGCCTTGAGGAACTTGCCGATGGCCAACTCGCTGTTGCCGCCCGTATAAACGTTAGCTGTATCCCAGTACGTCACTCCATACTTCGTGCAGGCGTGCAGCACGGCCTGATGGTCCGTCACCTGAATCGCGCCTAAGCAAAGTGACGGCACCTCGATGCCGGTCTTGCCGAACTTGCGCTTGGGCACCTGCAGCGATTGTTCCTGTGCAGGGACATTCGGCTCATTGACATCGGCTTTGGCGCCGGCGGCGATGATTGAGCCGAGGCCGGTTGCCCCAACACTTCTCAAAAAGCTTCTTCTGTTCACTTTATTGTTATGGTCGCTCATCTCAATTGACTCCAAAAAAATCGACGCGTACTGTTATTGTGGTTAAAACTATTAACCTCTTATACCATCTTTGGTCCAGCCGTGTTCGTAACATAGTTTCGGCGATGCGTTTTAATCAGGCGAGTTTTTCAACCGCCTCGGCCATTAGTTTGGCAATCGGCATACGCTGCGGGCAGCGGGCTTCAGCCAAGCCGTAATCTACCATAAGCAACCTATCCCTTGCAACAGCAGGAAGTTGTGCAAAGAGCTGTCTGGCTCTGGCCTGCTCGCCATAGCTGTTGTAATACATCAAATACCGCATAACCTCGCTGACATAAGGCATATCGGGCAAGGCGGCATCGCAAATCTTTGCACAGCCGGCGCAATAGCCGGCGCAGGTGGCCTGGGCGTACTGCTCCAGTGCTTGCCTGTCTGCCTGCGTCAGCGATGTCTTATCCATCACCGCAGCGATGTTGGCCATCAGGACGTTCATCTTGTCCATACCTACGCAGGCGGTGGTGATGGCCTCGTCTTCAAGCAGATACTTTATCTTCGCCTGTTCAGGGCTGTAACCCTTCTTCATAAAATGCTCAAAGAGTTTTTCCTCTTCGGGCGTGTGGGTCTTTTGTCCCATTCCGAGCGTCTTCATCGCAACGACGCCTTTGCCTGACTTGTGGCAGGCGTTGACGGCATCCCTGACCTTCGGGTCCTGCATCAGTCGGAAGTTGTAGGGAATCTGAACGACGTCAATCCAGTCCATTTTTGAGACGGCGCCAAGCTCATTGGTGTTCTTGTGCGTGCTAAGACCGAAGTACTTGATTATCCCCCTTTTCTTTGCATCGGTGGCCCAGTCCCGCACCTCGCTGCTCAACTGCTCCAGCCGCACCATTTCGTGAACACCGTAATAGACATCGACATAGTTGGTGTTCATTCGCTTGAACGACAGTTGCAGCCGTTTTTCCATCTCTTCGGCGGTAACAACTGCAAATGAGCCGGGGCCTTCTTTTCCGAAGATGGACGACTTGGTGATTATGATGATGTCTTTGCGTGCATCGGGATTTGCCGCAAAAAACTTTCCGATGCCTATCTCGCTGTTGCCGTTGCCGTAGATATAGGCAGTGTCCCAGCAGGTAATGCCCCACTTGTGGGCAGTACGATAGATAATCTGGTTATCAGCGTCATAAACGCCGCCCAAAGACAGTATTGGAAGGTCGAAGTCGGCCTTTCCCATTTTGCGTTTCGGCATTGCGCCCAGAGTCGGTTTTATTGCAGAGATGGCGGCATTGGGGTCGTTTGGCTCGGCGGCCTTGCCGCTGGCTGCCACGACAGAGCCGATGCCGGCTGCGCCGATGGTTCTGAGAAAGCTTCTTCTATTGATTGAGTTTTGTTTGTCGTTCATTTTTTCGGCACCCTAATCCAAAAGTTAAGCGAGTTTGGTCACTGCTTCTTCTACGAGTTTGCCAATGGGCAGGTTTTGGGGACATTGTTTTTCAGCCGGGGAATAGTCACTGGCCAGCAGCCGACCGCGTATGGCCGGCGGTATCGCTGCAAACAATTGTCTTGCCCTGTCTTTTTGGCCATAGCAGTTGTGGTACATCAGATAACGCATAACATCCCCAGTGGAGGGGACACCGGGCAGGGCCTGGGCGCAGATACTCGC
>CAYGVZ010000316.1:0-1505 GCA_964353475.1 uncultured Pirellulales bacterium
AATGCCCTTGCTGAACTTGACAAGATTCAGATTCACCGCCGAGCCGGAAATGTTCTTCAACTCAATATATTCGGTATTCGGGTCATTGGGGTCGTTAGTATCTACCGGATGATACATCATCTCGGTGAGTCGGACGGCATTGGCAACAGAGGAAACGGCATAGGTGGCTTGGTTGAGGGGACTCCACTGGTTGGCGTCCTTTAGTATGCGGGCCTTTCCAACAGCGCTGCTGTTCAGGGCAACCGGGCCGGTATATTGGATTGCGGAGGGACTGATAGCCCCGCCGCCATGACCGCTGTCGGTTATTGTCAGTTCGACCGAAATAAGAAAATCGGAACTGTTCACGGGATAGTTGAGACCGTGGATTGCAAGAATGTTAGTGCCGGCCTTGAGTTTGTTGATGTGGCCGGAGATGTCCGAGTCCTCAAATTGCACAGCCAGAAAATCATTTCGCTGCGCAGTTGCGCTTGAGTTCCATTGAGGTGTTGCGGGCGCGCGGTTCCGCATGACATCGTAACCATTGATGTACGCGATAAGACCGTCGTCGTAGCGTATTCGCAATGTCATGGTCTCAAAGGCGTTGATGTCGCTGACGGAGACAGTAAAGGGGATGCGGATGTAGCAGGTGGCGTTGACGTTGTCCATCGGCGTCCGAACATCATAGCTGATATACGGCAGATACGTGGTGTCCCGGTCGTAACCGACGCCGCCCGTCTTGCCGGGTACATAAGCGCCGCTGTTCCACCCTGAATCATTATACGGCTCGCTGCCCCCTTGCCACGTTGTGCCGATATTGCCTGTGGGGACAAGCACTTTTTTTGCCGCACTTTCAGGTACAAGTGTGATTGTTGTCGCCGGCGTCGGCGGCTGGCGGGGGTCGTTGCCATCGAGGGTGTAATATGTTGTGCCTGTGCCGTTTGGGTTTGTTATGGTCAGTGTGTCCCCTGCTGATATGTAACCGCCGTGCTTATATGAGCCGTTGATATTGAAGACAGGCGCATTGAAATCAGTGTCGTACAGGCCGTTAATGTCGAAAGCAGCGAGGATTTTGTCTTCTCGCTGAGGTATGAAAGAGTTGGGGATTGTATTGTCGAGGCCCGGTATCATCTGGGAAAGCTGGTTTGCCAGTTCCCAGAAACGCGCATTGAGATGGGGCTTGGTAAGGGTGCCGCCATTACGAAAGTGAGCGTGGATGCGGTCGGCAAAGAGTTGTCTGAAGTCGGCGTTGGCTTTAACCGCACGGTACATAACCGACATATCATCGGGCAGGTTGTTCAGCCCGGCGGGCCACCATAATGGGAAATCGGTAAAGCCGGTCTTGGACCAGTCGGCGCCCAATGCCCAGGAATCGGCGATACCTTCGGCGTCCCAGACGGCGTAGCGGAAATTCCTCGCATCGGAGCGTTCCGCTGCAACGCTCCAGTTATTGGCGGGCCAGTCCCAGTTGCCTAAGTATAATTGCAGGATAAGATAATCGGCGAATGCGGTAACGTCGAACTGCTGTG
>CAYGVZ010000316.1:1515-3349 GCA_964353475.1 uncultured Pirellulales bacterium
GTTGGCGTTGACCGAGAGGTCGTTGTTCCGGGCGAAGTTGACAAGAGCGCTCCAGGCGAGGTTGTCGCCCTCTCTGATTCCTTCCTGGTCGAGGACGTCCCAGGTCAGGTCGCTGCCGTACCACTGCTGGAAGAATTCTTCGTGGAGGCGCTCGGTCGGGTTGTAGTAGCCCTTGTGGACGCCGTTGATGAAGACGTTGACGAAGGTGCCGCCGGCTGCCGGCGCGGTATTCATATCCCTGTGGAGCCGCCTTGCCCATTCGTCTTTGAGAAACGGGTTCATCGGGTCGTTCTTGCCGGCGCGAAGCACAACGGCGCCCCAGCGTTCGAGCGGCGAGCCGGGGAACATTGAATAGTCGAGATGGTCTTCGCCGTATTCATCACGGAAATAGAGGCGCAAGCTGAATTTATAGACCCAGCTCTGGTACCATTGGCCGTCGCGGCGGTATCGTGGCCTAGTGTGCCCGCTGCCGTGGACCTGCAGGCCGCAATCAATCTGGAAGCCCTGGTTACCGTCCGGCAGGAGGAGTTCGGCGGAGACCGGCCGCTCATACCCTTCCTGCATCGGGTGGTTGTAACTATCCGGGCCGCTGGGCTGCCAGGCGCCGTCTCCATCGTAATAGCCGCCCACAATAGCCATCACGCCTTCCGGTTCATAGAAAGTTGCGTTTGGGTCGCCTACGAGTGACAATACAGGTATGGATTTGAAAGCGGGAGTCAGCGAACGAAAATACGTGTGCGTGATGGTGCGAGAGGGCATCCAGCCGGTCTTGATTGCCGCCGCACGCAGACAGGCGGTGGCGCTAATGTGGATAGGACTGGTGTATAAATGGCTTGTCGGACCCGGCGATTCGCCTAAGACCGGTTCCCTGCCGTCGGTGGTATAGTAAATCTGTGCGCCGCTCATTACGCAGGCAATGATGATATTGACGTCGCTGGTGATAAAGCCGCGCTCGCGGCTGAACTGGGGCGCCTCGACCAGGCCGATATATGCATCGTTATTGTCGCCGGCGGGAGTAGGGGTGGAAAAGAATCGCAAGTTGTCGCCGGCATCCGGGTATCGACCATAGGAAATGTTTGTGAACTGCTCGCCGAATGTGATTGCGTCGATTTGTCCATACCCATCGCTGTCGTACAAGCCGATGTCTTCGCCGGCCTGCGAGAGCTTGAAACCCGCGTGCAAGGGACCATCCTGGATATCTTCGTCCGCCCAGAATATAAGGTACCCCCCTGGCGGTATCGTTGTCTGCGAAGGATAGCCGGTCGGAATCCACCATTTGGTCGGCTCATCGATGTCATCCGTAAGATACAACCCGCCGACGTCGATGGCGGCATCACCGCAGTTGTAAATCTCAATCCAGTCATCATGCTCGCCCTGCGGGTCTGCGATGTTGCTGTCGCTGGAGTTGGAGGCCATAAACTCGTTGATCGCCAGCGTTACGCCGGCCTGTCGCCAACTGTTGGCTAAGAATGTGAAATCCGCAAAGTCGATACCGCTGACGTGGTCAAAATCAGCACAGGATGGCCCGGAGCAACTGCCCGGGCCAAGCCACTGCACGGCAAAGCCGGCAATATCCTGCCAGTCAACACGGCAGTCGCCGCTGATGTCTGCCTCGGGACACAGACGAGCACTCGCCCGGCAGGCCAGCAGGCAGACAACAACTACAAGTATGCGGACGAATTTCATTTTATTCAGCACCCAGCCCCTCATACGGACATATTCTATCAGAAATCGTCTTCCGAAGCAATCGCCGACCGAAGGCATCCTTGCCAGCGTGGATATGAGACCCCTTCGATATCAAGCTGATTGGGCGCCGAGCGAGACCTTTTGTGGG
>CAYGVZ010000317.1:0-3317 GCA_964353475.1 uncultured Pirellulales bacterium
AGGGCGTTCCAACGTATCCAGATGCAGGGCGTTTCTGGAATATATGCGATAAATTCGGCGTAACCGTTTTTTACACGGCGCCGACGGCAATTCGCGCTTTGATGCGTATGGGCGAGGAATGGCCTGCAAAGTACAAGCTCGATAAGATGAGAATACTTGGGTCAGTAGGTGAGCCGATAAACCCTGAGGCGTGGATATGGTATTATGAAAAAATCGGACGCAAGAAATGCCCGATAGTTGATACGTGGTGGCAGACCGAGACGGGCGGCATACTGATTACCCCGCTGCCCGGCGCTCATACCCTCAAACCCGGCAGCGCATGCAGACCTTTCCCCGGTGTTGACGCCGTTGTCCTGCGGGATGACGGAACAGAATGTAATGCCAACGAAGGCGGCAAACTGTGCATCCGCAAGCCCTGGCCCGGAATGATGAGGACGATGTGGGGCGACCACGACAGGTTCATCGACACGTATTTTACGATGTTCGACAATGTGTATTTCACGGGCGATGGCTGCCGCGTCGATGAGGACGGGGACTACTGGCTGATGGGCAGAATCGACGACGTCGTGAATGTGTCCGGTCACCGGATTGGGACAGCGGAGGTCGAAAGCGCATTAGTGAGCCACCCCAAGGTGGCCGAGGCCGCCGTTACCCCGGTGCCCCACGAAATCAAGGGACAGGGACTTTATGCCTTTGTTACTCTGAAGGAAGGCGTGCACGAGAGCGACGAGCTGAAGAAGGAGCTGGCGCTGCACGTTCGCAAGGAAATTGGGGCAATTGCCGTACCGGAGGCAATTCAGTTTGCACCGGCATTGCCCAAGACACGGTCGGGCAAAATAATGCGGCGAATACTCCGCAAGATTGCCGAAGGCGACACATCGAACCTCGGCGATATCACTACCCTGGCAGACCCGCACGTTGTGGAATCGCTGGTGAAAGGCCGGGGCAAGTGAGACAGCAATAACGAGCAGTAAACTTGAGCCGGATGCACATTGTTGTGCATCCGGCTCACTTTTAGTGTGCTTGAAAGGAGTCATTATGAACGAGCGGAAGATAATGAACCGATGGTGGGTTGTCGTCGGTGCCCTGGTGATTCAAATCAGTTTGGGTGCGGTCTATATCTGGAGCGTCTTTCAGACGCCGCTGAAACGGGCATTCCCGGACTGGACTGAGGCAATGGTGACGCGTCCGGCACAGATTGTACTGGCGGCGTTCGCAATTGCGCTTATCCTTGCCGGCCGGATTCAGGACCGGATAGGTCCGCGAAAGGTTGCCACGGTCGGCGGGATAATACTGGGAGCGGGGCTGATACTGGCCAAATATACAGGTAGCTTCGGTTCCAGCGAAGCGCTTTGGTGGCTGATATCGACGTTCTCAGTTTTGGGCGGCATTGGAATCGGGGCGGCATACGTTTGCCCGATAGCGACGTGCGTAAAATGGTTCCCCGACAAGAAGGGGCTGATTACGGGGCTTGCGGTGGCGGGATTCGGAGCCGGGGCGTTTTTCTTTGCGCCGCTGGCGAAGGGACTGATTTCGGGGGTACCATACGAACTATTCGGAGTGAAATTTTTCAATTTGCCGCAGTTGGAGATTTTCAACACGTTCATGGCGTTAGGCATTGTATTTTTCGTTGCGGTAGTGGTCGGAGCCCAATTTCTGCGTAATCCTCCCGCTGGTTACGTGCCTGCGGGCTGGACTGCCCCGGTAAAAGCCGCAGGGGCGGTTTCAAAGGTTGACTATAGACCGACAGAGATGTTGCGGACACCGAGCTTCTGGTTTTTGTGGATTACCTATTTTGCGGGATGCACGGCAGGGCTATTGGTGATAATGAAGGCGTCGCCGATTTGGCAATCGTTTGCGTTCGGCAAGGTGACGCCGCCGATTACAGAGGCAGCGTTTCACGAGGTCACGACGGCGGGCACGACCGGAGTGGCAATCCTGGCGATATTCAATTCGATAGGGCGAATCTTGTGGGGCAAGATTTCAGATGGCTTCGGCCGCAAGAAGACGCTGATAGTGATGTTTGTGTTTTGTGCGGCGGCTGTGCTGTCGCTTGATTCAATGAGAGAATATCCCTTTTACCTGACAGGCATTTGCATTATTGGTCTATGCTTCGGCGGATACCTGGCACTGTATCCCGCAATAACAGCCGATTTTTATGGCACAAAGCATCTGGGCATCAATTACGGGTGGATGTTTTCGGCGTACGGCGCCGGCGGGATAGTCGGGCCGTACCTGGCGGCGGCGATGATGAAAGTGGTCGGCAAGGTCCCATACAATGTCACGGAGTCCGGTTCGGTGGTTGAGAAGATATTTACGATAGGCGACTACCGGCCCGCGTTTATTATATCGGGGGTTGCGTGCTTAGTTGCGGCGGTAATAATGCTGGCGGTCAAGCCGCATAAGCAGGAGATGCCTGCGGCGATTGCAGCAATGACGGCAGATCGCGACGGAAAAGGCACAAATTAGAAATAACTGGGTTAAACGGTAGCGAATATAGAATCGGTCTGGCGAAGAAAATACGAAGAAGCATTCTCGCGGTTTGCAGGCGTTACGGCTGCTAGGGCTTTTGGACTCGGCCGGCACGCGTTGTTCGTATTGCTGAAAGCCCTTGATGTCCATCCGGGTGACAAAGTAGGCGTCTGCGCCTTTACCTGCTTTGCCGTCGTAGAGGCCGTCAAAGTATGCGGGGCCGTCCCTGTGTATCTGGACATTGACGAATACCTGTGCATAGACCCGCAGGAAATCCTGATACAGGATACCGGCTCTCTCAAAGTTGTGATTTTACAGCATACCTTTGGCAACCCAGGCCGACTGGAGCAGCTTCTCGCGGCCTGCAACAAAATTGGCGCAAAGACAATCGAAGATTGTGCCCATGCGACGGATTGTTCCTGGGGCGATAAAAAACTTGGCACCTGGGGCGAAGGGACCGTCGGCCAGGGAGGGATGCTAACCGTCAATTCAAGCGGTTTACTCGAACAAGTTGACCGTCAAATCGAACGGTTTGCGGTGCCAGCGCCCAAAAAATCGGAGTTTATTCTGGCTTGCCTTCGGCAGGCATATCATCCATTCAGTCAGTCGCGGCTCGATTGTTACCTTGGATATAACTACTCTCGGCTGCGTAGCGTGTTGCGTCCCAGGGGAAATTCTTTTCTGAGAAATGGCATACCTGCCTGTGAAGGATACGTCCGGCCGGCCGGAGAAATGAAGGCAAGAGCGGCGTTGAAACAATTAGAAAACTGGCCCAAATTGCAGCAGATACGGCTTCAAAATACCGCGATGATAGAGCAGTCCTTCAGCGACGCGGGCCTTTCTCT
>CAYGVZ010000318.1:0-3270 GCA_964353475.1 uncultured Pirellulales bacterium
GGAAGGCCGCATCTGGTCGGTCCGGGCCTGGCGTTCAAATGGCCCTGGCCGTTTGATATAGTTCGAAAATATCCGACCAAGAAAATCGGCGAGCTTTACATCGGGTATATCCCGAAGACCGACCCGAAGACCGGTCGGATTATGCGAGAGCCGCTGCTGTGGGGCAAACAGCACTATGAGAAGGAATACGACGTTCTGGTAGCAACCCGGCAAAGCGGCTCCTCTGAACAGGGCGCGGCGCCGGTCGGTATCCTGAAAGCCAACGTGCCCGTACAGTACAGGGTAAAAGACCTGTACGCATTTTTGTACGGTTACAGCGACTATGAAGAGCCGTCGCACAAGGTACGGCCCGGCGCTGAAAAGCACCTCGAGGAGATATGTTACCGGGAGCTTGCCCGCTTTGCAGCGGGCGCGACCATCGAAGTGGATGATGAAACAGCGGTTCAAACCAGCTTGTTAGGCGCCGGCCGCGCCCAGGCAAAAGCGACTTTGACCGCGGGAATCCAAAAGGCCGCGGACGACGCGGGCCTGGGAATTGACGTCGTCTTTGTCGGCCTGCAGGGGGTGCATCCGCCGGTGAACGTCGCAAAGGACTATGAAGCGGTCGTGGGGGCCGTCCAGAAAAAGCGCGCCCTGATTCTTTACGCCGAAGCACAGAGTAACACCGCTTTGAGTGCGGTGAGCGGTTCCGTTGGGCAGGCCCGTGACCTCTATGCGCTGGCTGCGGAATACCAGCAGGTCAGGCAGCAGAACGATGCGGCAAAGACGAGTGCGGTCGTCTCACGCCTCGACAAGGCGTTTGCAAACGCCGGGGGCGACATATTTGCAGCGCTGCGAGAGGCGCAGAGCTATGCGTTTGAAAAGGCGACCCTTGCCCGCGCGACGGGCGAGCGATTCGCCAGCCAGGTAAAGGCGAACAATGCCTCAGAGCGGATTTACAGGCAGCAGCAGCGGCTTACCACGCTCGAGGAGGCGCTGCGGAACATCCGCAAGTACGTTATTATCGGCGATGCCAATGACGCCCAGGTCTATATCGTTGACCTCAAGGAAAAACTTACGCCCGACTTGTACGAGTTGGGCGGTTTTGAGGAGAGCAGTTCCCAATGAAGAACGTTACAATAACAATTTTGCTGCTGATACTTTTTGTGGTGCTGGCGGCGGTATTTACGGCGTTTCAGGTGCACCAGACGCAGGTAGTGCTGGTAACGAGGTTCGGCAAGGCCAGCCGGGAAATCAAGGAGCCGGGGCTGTATTTCAAATGGCCGCCGCCGATTGAATGGGTAGAGAGATTCGATTCCCGCGCAAGGGTGCTCGAGGCAGACATTGGAGAGACGCCAACAAAAGGCGCCGTGCCGATTATAGTCAACAGCTTTGTGGTCTGGCGAATTGCCGACCCTCTGCCGTTCTTCAATGCAGTAGGGACGATTACCGAGGCAGAGAGCAAGCTGCTCAGCCAGATTATGGACACACAGAACAAGGTTATCGGGAGGCATTACTTTTCGGAGTTTGTGAACAGCGACGCCGAGAAGATAAAGTTCGAGCAGATTGAGAATGAAATGCTGACCGAGCTGCAGCAGGCGGTGAGGGACATCTACGGCATTGAAATCAGGGCGCTGGGCATAAGGCAGTTGAAGGTCAGCGAAGACGTGAGCAAGGACGTTTTCGAGCGTATGGCGGGGGAGCGAAGGCGCAGGACGGAGGCGACCATCGCAGAGGGCAACGCAGCGGCCAAGAAGATAATGACGGACGCCGATTCTCTGCGGACCGAGTTGCTCGCGGCAGCCGAGGCGCGGGCCAAGGCGGTGCGGGCGGAAGGAGACGCCGAAGCCGCCAAGTACTACCAGATGCTTGAAGAGGACCCAAATCTTGCGATGTTCCTGCGCGACCTGGAGGCATTGAAGAAGATACTCGAGAAGCGTTCCACGCTCGTCATCAGTACGGACAGTGAGCCGTTCAGGCATTTAAGGGAAATGCCGAATATTCAGCCGAAGAAGTAATCCAGTTATGGATTTGCCAGGATAATGACAGAACATAATCACAATGAGCAAATGGAGCAGCCGTTGCAGGCCGGCGAGGTGGAGACGGCATACGGCTACCTCTCAAACGCGCTTCGCATCAGCTTTGTGCTGCTGAAGATAATTATGGCGGTGCTGGTTGTCTCGTTTCTCGCGTCGGGCTTTCAGACCATCAACCCGGATGAACGGGCGCTGGTGCTGCGGTTCGGCAAGATTCGGGGCACAGGCGAGGAGCGGCTGCTTGGCCCGGGATTGAAGTGGGTATGGCCTTACCCCATCGACGAGGTCATTCGGATTCCGGTTGAAAAGAAGACAAATCTGGCCGTTGATGATTTCTGGTATTACACCAGGCCGGACGAACAAATGCCGGAAGGGCCGGATCGGAAATACTACATACCACCCGTTCTGGACCCCCTGATTGAGGGTTACAGTATCGTGCGCGGTGAGAAACAGGAAGACACAGCCGCCGCGGAGGGCAGCGATTACAATATTCTGCACGGCAAATGGGAGCTGACTTATCAAATCACCGACCCCGAGCGCTTTTTCAAGAATACGTTCGTTGATACGGAGCATCTGCAGGCGGGCCAGAACTATACCCAGATGATAGACAAGAGCATCAGCCCGCTGCTGAGGAACCTCTTGTGCGGTGCCGTGACGGACGCGATGGTACATTACACCATTGAGGACGCCATAAGCGAACGGCGGGCGGGTGTAACAGAGCACGTCAGGAAGAATCTTCAGGATAAGCTTGACCGGATAGACAGCGGCGTCAAGGTAATCTCGGTTCAGTTGAAAGACACAATATGGCCTCGACAGGTGGATGCCGCCTTCCAGGCCGCTCACACCGCGACGGCGGCGAGAGAAAAGGCCATCAATGACGCAAAATTATACGCGGAAAAGACGCTTAGCGAGACAGGCGGGCCGGTAGCGTATCAATTGATAGAGGTGCTGCGAAGCGGCCGGGGCGACTCGCAGCAGACGCAGCGGCTCTGGGAGGAGCTGTCCGGCAGGGCGCAGGCGGTTATCGCCGAGGCCAAGACGTACAGGACACAGGTTGTGGAAGGCGCCAAGGCGGACGCCGAGTATCTTCAGAAAATCCTGCCCGAGTACCGCAAACGCCCGCAGCTTGTTCTGCAGCGAATCTACAAGGACAATGTCGAAGAGATTTTCGAAAAATCGGACGAGAAGACGATTATTCAGTCCAGCCAGGGCAAGGGCCGCAGGGAAACCAGAATCCTGATCAACAGGGATATGA
>CAYGVZ010000319.1:0-3228 GCA_964353475.1 uncultured Pirellulales bacterium
TCAATACCAACGATTTGGCAACCTTCGCTTATTTCTGGCTGAACGGCCCGCATCCATTGGATGTTTTCGAGTCGTTTAAGACTGCTTTGTCAGCCGGCGATGTCAACGAGGCCCTTACTTTTGTTTCGGAGGTCTCAAGAGAAAAATACGCTGAGATTTTCCAGATAATTGAACCACATCTTTCGGATTATGCAGCCGGTATGGGCGAAATGATATTCGACCGGCAAAGATGCGGTGAGGTCAAATACGAGATGCTTCATCAGGATGGCCCACAGACACTAAGTTTCCCAGTTTTTTTCATAAGAGACGAAGATGGTAATTGGAGGATTTTCAATTTTTAGCGGCGATATAAGAAACAAAATCTTTGGAGCACAATCGATGCAGGAAAAGACCAAGAAAATTCTATTAATTTCTCTGGAAGCTATTTCCTTAGCAATAATATTGCCGATATTCTATTGGGGTACTCTAAAGTTGGTATTGGCCCCAATAGAAGATAGGTATTATACATCTCGTGCAGATCCCATCCTCCCTATATGGGGGGTTATAGTGCTCATTTTGATTATTGATGCTATTTGGATTGTGTTAATGAAATTATGTCCAAAGAACAAAATTCATATTAAGGTAGCTCTAACGCTTTTAGTCTTAACTCTTTCAGCAGCAGTCTTAAGTGGTTTTGTCGTCATAGAAGCATTAAGCAAGGCTTTTGCTTAACAGGTAAAATTAAAGATAGGGGACTACAAAAATGCGAAATAACGTTTTCAATGCTTCCATTATGATAGCGATATTCTGGTGTTTATGCCAACCCTTGTATGCTTGGGAAAAAGAATATACCCATCCAGCACTATCTCAAGAAGCTGCTAATACCTCGAAGGTTGGCACTTATCTGCAAAACGAGTTAGGGTATGCTGCTGGTCTGAGCACCCAGCTTCAGATAACCAACACTACGACACCGTTCATTCAAGATTTAATAGATAGAGGTATGGATCCGGGTATAACCACTCGAAGCATTTTGGAATGTATGCGGGAAGGTAGTAAATTAGAGGACGCCCTAATACGACAAGCCAGATCACAGCACCATTTTCATGACCCAATCCGCAACGCAGGATTAGATAATAGAACTGATTATCCCGACTGGGAAGGCGCTCCTACCCGATTATCTCCTTTTGACCTCAGAGGCGAATCGGCTTTATTCTGGATAACAACAGGAACCAGCAGCACAGGATATCCCAAAAACAACTTGGATACTTGGAAAGAAGCGAGAATTAAATTTTATGAATCGCTGAGATCATCGAGTGCGTCTGTCCGGGAACAATGCTTGGCTGAAACGTTCTTGGCTCTCGGACACATCTTGCATATGATTGAAGATATGGGAGTCCCTGCGCACGCTCGGAACGATTGGCTTTATGGGCACTACCGGTCCGTTTACGCCCTTGACTGGGGAAATCCTTTTGAAGGTTGGGTTGAGGAACAGATTGAAGCAAACGGCGGGCAGAGTCCCTGGTCAGGCACCGGGCCTGTTGTTTTTGAC
Source organism: uncultured Pirellulales bacterium (assembly GCA_964353475.1). Classification (GTDB taxonomy): domain Bacteria; phylum Planctomycetota; class Phycisphaerae; order Sedimentisphaerales; family Anaerobacaceae; genus CAYGVZ01. Next base: position 1,529 of record CAYGVZ010000319.1, read on the forward strand.
AAATTATCTAAATATTTCGATACTGATACCAGAGACCCTAATGATTACCTCGGTGGCGGTGTTTCACCACCTGATACATGGGGACTGGCTGAATGCACAAACTATCAGTTTCTGTCAAACCAGCACGGTCTTCGGCTGCTCCGGCGTCAAATATCAATTTCCTCACCCTGTTAAAGAGCATACAGCAACACCGGCATTGGTAGTATATATCAGAGATGGTAACGACATACGCATGAAGATATATTTCAACGGTTCGAATTATGGCGTTCCCCATCTTGCACGATACTCATATACATATTACAAGAAGTCCATCTGGGGCGGTGATGTTGCTGTAGTAGATAGTACGAACACTCCAGATGACGTGAATGTATTTGAAGACTACGCTGATATTACTGTCCCGAGGACTATTGATTACGCTACTGGTCTGTCCAATTATTTCTTCCGCGGCCGATTAAATGTCGAGCCAAACTGGATAGACCCAAACATTGTAAAACTTACCATAACCAATAACTCAAATAATTCCGGGGTGCCGCAAACTCTAAAGGGCGGCACGTTTGAGATTTACCGGGATGATGCAAACGACACCAGAGCCAAAATCAACCCTGCCGATATTACATTTACGCCGCAATGGACACAGGTCAGCATCTTGCCCAATGACGGCGGCCTGACAAAACTAATCGCACAGTTTGCTCCCCCAGCAGAACGAGTAAAAAAATACATCGTAGTTTATAAAGGTAGTATTTCTGAAAATCCTGCCGACCCTGACCCCAATGACCCGAACGCTATAGCGGTGGATATCGTTCGCTGCGGGTATGAAATTATCGCCTGGGCAGAGTCTGACGCGGGTGACGAATGGGGCCAGGTAAGTGACGTTCCAGAGGGTTCTGATTTTGTAGATGTTGCTGCAGGTAAATGGCATTGTTTAGCTTTGAGGTCAGACGGCTCGATAGAAGCGTGGGGCCGCAAGGATACATACGGTGAGGTTAGCGGAAAGCCAACCGGCAATGACTTCATCGCTATAGCCGCTGGCCTTTATCACAGTTTGGCCTTGAATTCCGACGGCTCCATTGTCGCATGGGGCGACAACTACTATGGCCAAGCCACGCCGCCTTCCGGTAACAACTTTGTGGCCATAACCGCAGGCGACAATCACAGCTTAGCTCTAAAATCCGACGGTACCATCGTCGGATGGGGAGGATATAACGATTACAACGAATGCGACGCACCGCTTCCGGACCCGGGTACTGTCTATATTGCTATCGCAGCCGGTCATGTTCACAGTCTTGCTCTGCAGTCTGACGGCTCGGTCAAGGCCTGGGGAAACAACGCCCAGGGCCAGACCCAAATTTATCCTAGCGCCCCCGGTGAGGTACTGGTGGCGGTAGCCGCGTGCGACTATTACAGTTTCCTTCTGAGAGACGACAAAATGCTTATCACCTGGGGTGGGAATGACAGGAAGCCGGATGGCACACCTCGCTACCACTACCGTCAACCAGACGGCACCGATTTTGTGGCCATAGCCGCTGGTTGGAAACACATTCTGTCATTGACATCTGATGGCAGGATACTGTCCTGGTCTTGGCCGACTGGGGGGGATTTCGACTTCGACTATTTTTCCAGAGATGTGCCGGATGACATAGTCTTTACTGATGACATCTCCGCCGGTTATGACTTCAGCCTATCTCTGAAAGTACCCTGAA
>CAYGVZ010000320.1:0-3205 GCA_964353475.1 uncultured Pirellulales bacterium
AACACAGTTGGCGCCCCAGACCTGCATCATCATCTTCCTGAATGGTTTCTGGTCAAAGCTGATTCTGACCATATAGACCTTGCACTCAAGGCCAATCAGGCAGCAGGCAAACGCCAGCGCGCTTCCCCACTGGCCTGCGCCGGTTTCGGTTACCAGCCGCTTGATGCCGAACTGCTTGTTGTACCACGCCTGCGGCACAGCCGTGTTTGGCTTATGGCTGCCGGGCGGGCTTGTGCTCTCATCCTTGAAATAAATCTTCGCGGGGGTCTTCAGGTATTTTTCCAGATTGACGGCCCTTCGCAGCGGTGCAGGACGCCAGCGATAAAGAATCTGAATAATCTCGTCAGGTATGTCAATCCAGCGCTTCGAACTGACCTCCTGCTCAATCAGATTCATCGGGAAGACCGGGGCGAGCATCTCCGGGCCTATTGGCTTGCCATCCGGCCCTAATGGCGGCAGCAGAGGCGTAGGTAAATCCGGCGCCAGGTTGTACCACTGCCGAGGTATGTCACTTTCTTTCAGTTGAATTTTTATTTCCATAATGTCTCTCCAATGAAATCGTGATTTGGTTTTACCTGCCCATAAGGGTTTTACTGATAGGGTATTATCGCGGAACTGTCAAGAAATTTTACAGGATACGCACGATTTTCGAGATATGATTTTCGATTTATCGACGGGCAAAGCCGGTCGGATAATGACTGGTGGGGCAGGATTGGGGCAGGACAGGGGGCGCAAATGCGGGTTTTTTGCGTCAGGAGGATAGATTCGGCTGGCTTTGGCAGGGAGGGGATTAGCCCGGATATCGGGATGTTTTTCACGTTGCAGCGGGATTGCGCCAGGTTCCAACGCCGTCCCACCATGTTGGAATGTAGTCGGGGGCAGCAGGATTGTTAAACTTTCTTTCGAATGCTTCCATCGCCATTTTATGGAGTTGCCGCATACAGTCGAGGCCGCCGGCCTGCCATGCCTGAGCGCCTATGTCAATGGCGTGCCGCTGTGCGGCCTCAAAGTCATTGTCGGCAGCGGGCAGAAGCGCCGCGAGGTTTTCGGCCTGCGTTCCGAGCGTCTGTTGCCACATTAGTCGCTGCTGCTGCTGACGAGCAAATAGCTCCGTCATCAGTCGCTGCCGTTCCTGTCGATGCTGTTCTCGTCCGGCGGTATCAGCGGCGAGCCGCTGGCGGCGGTGCGAACGCGCGGTCGGGGTGAGTATTTCGAACAGAGACGTGAGCGGGTCAACAACGACCCATGTGAGGAAAGTTGTCGCCAATGTCCCCAGCGCCATGGCGGAAAGAAACTCATCAAGGCGGGTTTGGCCGATGGCGGCAATTGCACCGGCAGCGGCTCCCGGGATGGGCGCTGACACATAGAAAGCTAAATATACAGCGGTGCTTGTCAGGGGGTGTTCGACGGCGATTCGGCGGCCTTTGCCGGTTGTCTCAAGGATGGCGAACAAATACAGGGCGACAAGGAGGATGATAAGCAGGGCGGAGTGGCCGGAGAGGGAGAATATAATCCACCAGTTAAAGCCGGCCTGGCGGAGCGTGAGGACAAACAAATACCCCAGGCACAGCGCAAACCACGCTGTGCCGGTTATATGGATGACCTTGAGCAGTTTCTGCCGGTTCATTGCAACACTGCATTCATAAACAGCCAGGCCGGGGCACAATGCCCCCCTCAAAAACCGCCTGTTACCTCGAGACGTCGCTGCCGTAGCCACCGACGTAACGGTCGCCGCCGCTCTGCACAACATAGACGCCTGCGAACGCCCTTGCGATGGGTCTGATGACCTCTTCGATCTTCATCGCTATGGCCGACAGGATGGTAGGCGGCACATAGACAACATCGCCTTCCTGCAGGAGGACGTTCTTGCTGAGTTCGCCGTGAGCGCTCATCCTGTCGAAGTTGACCTCAAATATCCTGGCTTTGACCGCAGGGTCGCTCGATGGTCTTATGACCTGGACGCGTTCAAGCCAGGCCATCGGATTGGGTTGCGCATCGGCGATGGCGGACATAACGCTGTCGCGCCCGGTATAGAGCTTGAGACCCGGCAAATAGACCTGGCCGAGGACATAGAAGACCTTGCTCTTGTAGGCGATGACTCGGACTTCGATTGGCTGCTCGCCGACCAGGGTGTAGAGCTTTGCTGTCTTTTCCTGAATTGCGGCGGCGAGCTGCTCACAGGTCTTGCCGGCGGCATCGACTTCGCCGAGCACCTCAAAGCTGACCCTGCCGTCGGGCCGAATCCGCTGTCGCTGAAGGTTGATTTCGGGTACCTTTGCGCAGTGGACCTCGATTTCATCGGGCGGCTGGATGATGTAATTGGCCATCGTTACCTGCGCCTCGTGTGGCTTGAGGAACGCTTCTATATCGCGCGGGTGGGAAGAAAAGCAACCGCTGAGGGCAGTAACGGCCAGCAATAACGCCGCGGCAAGCGAGACCCTGTTTTGGAATGGCGACATCTCTTGTACTCCTTTCCCTTTTTCTGTGCAACCCATTGGTTTTCGCCCAGGCCCCTCGCGGGGTAAGGCCGTCGGATTACAAAACGTCATTATAATCAATTATTACGATTTATGTCAAATTCTTTCAGTTTATTTTTGGGAGGCGATACGTGAGTGGTTTTAAGTGGATTTTCCGGCAAATGAGGGTATAGTAACTGTTTCGGGCCGCCCTTTTGTTTGAGGAGAAAACGCCGAGGTATAAAAGGCAAGGATATGGCAGTCAAAAACCACGGGAACAGCAAAAAGACAAGGGCCTGCGCCGACTCGACCCAGCCGTGCCAGTGGTTCGGCAATATGATACAGAACTGCTATGAGTACGCGACGAGGGCAAAGGCGGCGGGCAGGCCGATTGTGGGGATTATGTGCGAATACACGCCGCGGGAATTGATAATGGCTGCCGGCGCAGTGCCGGTTTGTCTTTGCGGGGGGTCGGCGGAAACAGCGACAGCGGCGGAAGGATGCCTGCCGACCGGTATTTGCCCGCTTATCAAGTCCACCTTCGGTTACCACGTCAGGAAGGCAAATCCTTTTCTCGAAATGGCTGACCTGCTCGCGGCGGAGACGACCTGCGACGGCAAGAAAAAAATGTATGAGATTATGGCGCAGGACAGGCCGGTTTATATTCTTGAGCTGCCGCAGAAGCCGGACGACCCGGATGCGCAGATGCACTGGGTGAAAGAGATTTACAAGTTCCGCGATGAGCTTGA
>CAYGVZ010000321.1:0-3159 GCA_964353475.1 uncultured Pirellulales bacterium
AGTTCTGTGCGAGTGGTGTGCGTCCAAGCAGCCCGGTCCGGTGTTTGACCCTTTGGTTGATTTCGCATAGACGCAGAGCGGCCCGGCCATTGGAATTTGTCTTCTGCCCACACGTGGGACACCTCCCTATCAGGCGGTTCATCACATTTCGCATTGTGGTTCCTCCTTGATTCTCGTCCTTGACAACAAGAGTATGCAGTAATGTTAAAACGTTGTCTGTACAAATCAAGGAAAATCCTGCATACGGCGAAGAAAAAAACGATTTTTCGGGACGTTGAGGCAAGATGGGCAAACCCGGAGTTTACCAAGTGCGTTAGAGTTGCAGAAGGCGGCACAACTGGGTATATTGACGGCAATCTTCAAAGAATCCGAAATGAATGAGGGGTAATGACCTATGGTTGCAAAAATTCTCAATTTCATCAGGACGGACCTGTGGCGCCTTCGCCTGAAGGATTATTCACGCGGCAAGAGCTTCCTCTACAGGCAGTTGCGAATAATCATCCTCGCAGTGAGGCATTTTAACGAGGATAAGTGCAAATTCAGGGCCTCGGCGCTGACGTTCTATTCGGTCCTTTCCATCGTGCCCATCGTTGCGATGATGTTCGGGGTAGCGAAGGGATTCGGGCTTGAGAAATGGGTCGAGAGCCAGGTGTTCGAGCGAATGCAGGGACAGGAGGAAGTTGCGAAAAAGATAGTGGAGTTCTCCAATTCCCTGCTCTCCCAGACCAGCGCAAGTTTCATTGCCGGCGTGGGCGTCGCATTTTTGCTCTGGACGATTATCGGCGTCCTCAGCAACGTCGAGACGTCTTTTAACGACATCTGGGGCGTCAAGAAGGGCAGGTCCCTGGGCAGGAAGTTCAGCGATTATCTTTCCACGATGCTTGTTTGCCCGATTCTGCTTGCCGCATCGAGCGCGGCCACCGTTTTCGTCGGCGCGCAGCTCCAGGTGATAGTCGAAAAGGTTGCCATACTTCAGTACATAGGTCCAGTTATTATGATTGCCCTGAAAATCCTGCCTTACTGCACGGTCTGGGTGGCTTTCACATTTATTCTTTCGTTTATGCCCAACGCGAAGGTAAATTTCAAGTCCGCACTTATAGCCGGCATAGTGGCCGGGACAATGTTCCAGGCGGCGCAGTGGGGGTATGTCAATTTTCAGGTTCAAATAGCCACGCGTTACGCGGTTTACGGCAGCTTTGCGGCGTTGCCGTTGTTCCTGTTATGGATGCAGGTAAGCTGGCTGATAGTCCTGTTCGGCGCGGAGGTGTCGTTTGCCCACCAGAACGTCGAGACGTATGAGTTTGAGCCGGACTGCCTTTCTGCCAGTCAATCGTTCAAGAAGATGTTGTCGCTGGCTCTTACCGAGCGAATCGTCAAGCGTTTCGCCAACGCCGAGAAGGCATCCGACGCATCGCAGCTCTCGCGCGAGCTTGAAATACCCATTCGGCTGGTTCGCCAGATACTCTACGATTTGGCTGAATCAGGCGTTGTATCGGAGGTCAGGAAAGGCGAGGACAAGGATGTTGCGTACCAGCCGGCCCTGGACACAGGCAGAATTACGATAAAGTACGTGCTGGACGCGCTCGAGCAGCGAGGTACCGCAAGTGTCCCGGTCGCCGGGTCAAAACAGTTGGACAGGATAAGCGATTCTCTGCAACAGTTCAGCACTCTGCTGGAGAAGTCGCCGGCGAATCTGGCGCTGAAGGACGTATAAACAGATTGTCTTTCGCGGCTATTTCTGCTCCTTCTTGCCGCCAAGCAGCCCCTTTACGCCTTCAACAAGGTCTTTGCCGGCCTCACCTGTTTTCTCAAGGACTTTCTGCCCTTCCTCTGCGGCGGCCTTGCCTATCTCGGCGGTCTTGCCGAGAGCGCTGCTCACGCCCTTGACCATATCGTCAGGAAGCTGACCGACGCCCTGTTTTGCAATTCCAGTTGCCATTGCACCGAGAATTTTTGCCACGAGCTTGCCTATGCTGAGCTTCTTGTCGCTGCCCAGGTCGGTCATCTCGATGGTGTCGATGTTCATTGGTATCGTGTCCGCCTTGCCCGGCACGGGAAGCAGCTTGACCTTGACGGTGGTATTGGTTATCTGGAGTTTTTTCACGAGCAGGTTCTTGCCCGGCTCGGCGGCAGCCGGCTCGGCTTTTTCGTCCTTAGGCAGGCGGTCAAGTATTTCCTTGAGATTGTTGGTCAGCCCCTTTTGCTCCATTGTCAGTTTCGTGCCGTCCAGCTTTATCTCGTCTATCTCAATCGTGTCGCTCAGCAAAGACCCGATTTTGACGTTGACACGACCTTCGCCAAGCTCCAGCAGGTTCTCATTCGCGTAGCCCTGCGGGTTCTTAACCATCAGTCCATTTATCCCCACCTTGCCCTGCAGGATTGACAGGTGCACTTCTTTTATTGTCACCGGCACTCCCAGCGTTTTGCTTGCCGCCGCCTCAACGGCCTTGCGTATCGCGTTTTCGCCGAAGGTTAGAAATGCGACCACCACTGCCGCTACCAGTACGACCAGCGCAATGCCTGCGATGGCCAGTGTCTTTTTTACTGCTTTCATTGCTTTGCACTCCCATCAGACCTTTCGTATCTTCAGAATAAACAGAGACGCCTGGACGCTCTTACGCCCCCACGTTCGCTTTTTGCGGCATACTCTTTATGTTTATATCCCGCTGCGGGAACGGTATCGTTATGCCGTTCCTCTCGAGATCCATCTTGATTTTCTCTGTAACGCTGAAATACACGTCCCAGTAGTCGGCGGGCTTGACCCAGGGCCTCACGACGAAGTTGACGCTGCTGTCGGCAAGCTCGGAAACCGCTACTGTCCAGGACGGGTTCTTGAGGACGCGAGAATCGCTTCGCAGGACGTCCTCAATGACCTGCTTTGCCTTCTTCAGGTCGTCGCCGTAAGAGACGCCGATTACCAAATCTACCCTGCGGCTGTCGTTGACTGTGTAGTTCATAATTCGCGCACTGGCGACCTGTCCGTTCGGGATTATCACGCGGACGTTGTCCGGCGTGTCGAGCACGGTTGTGAAGATTTGCATTTCCTTGACGGTGCCGCCTGTACCGGCCACCTCGACAAAGTCGCCGACTTTAAACGGCTTAAAAACAATGAGCAATACGCCGGAGGCGAAATTGGCCAAAGAGCCCTGAAGAGCAAGT
>CAYGVZ010000322.1:0-3150 GCA_964353475.1 uncultured Pirellulales bacterium
TGACAAATGCGACTCGCTGTTTGTTTCAGAATTCGGTTATGTCGGCGCGTGCTCGAAAGAAACCACGCAGGATTACCTCGGCGAGGCATCTCTCGATACAGCAAGCGAGGTCTGGCACGAGCACACCAATGTCTTTGAAAAGAACACGGTCGCCGCGGGAATCCGCAAACACTACGCCGAGCCGGAAAAATTGAGCATTGACGAGTACCTCTTATACAGCGGCCTGTGCCAGGGGCTTATGTACCAGTACGCACTTGAATCAATGCGGTACCGTCCGAATTGCCATGGCGGGCTTTTCTGGATGTTCGCCGACTGCTGGGGCGAGGTCGGCTGGACAATCATCGACTACTATATGCGCCGCAAAATCTCCTGGTATTTTGTCCGCAGGGCCTTCGAGCCGATTCGACTCATTCTCAGACCTGCCGGAGGTAAAATTCGCGTCGTTGCTGCGAACGATACGCCAGCCGACGTCAATCTCGAGCTCGAATACGGGTACATCACCTTTGACGGAAAACAGAAACAGACAAAAACCTGCCGGGCAAAGGCACGCGGACTTGAACGGACGCAGTGCTGCCTGTTCCCTAAGGGCAATCACGACCCGACCAAAGGGCTGTGGTTCGTACGCGAAAAGAAAAATGGGAAAATCTTGCCAGGCATATTCCGTGCGACCGATTACAGACGGCTGAAGACCGCCGACCCGGGACTTTCAGTTGCCGTCATTGCAACCAGAGACAAAGAATGGAACGTGCACGTTGCTGCGAAGGGCTATGCGCACGCCATTTGCTTCACGCTGCCGGATGGCGCCGTCTCCTGCGACAATTATTTTGACCTGTTGCCCGGCCAGACCAGAGATATTACAATCATCTCTCAAAAGCGGCTTGACCCCGCCGACATTCGCGTAACCTGTGTCAACGAGCCGCGGTGAAAGGAATTGTCGGTTTGACAGGCCCCGAAAGGCAGGTGCAGTATTCAGCCGGAACAACTAAAAGAGCTGCTTGAGCAGGTCAAACAGGGCACGCTTACCATTAACGAAGCGGTCGAGAAGCTGCGGCATCTCCCCTTTGAGCGCCTCGGCTTTGCCCACGTTGACCATCATCGCCAAATCCGCTGCGGCCTGCCGGAGGTCATCTACTGCCCGGGCAAGACAATCGACCAGATAGTCAAGATTTTTTCCGTCCTCGCGGCCAAAGGTAATAACGTCCTTGCCACCAGGGCCGACGAAAAAATCTTCGATGCAATCGTCTCCGCCGGCCAGTTTCCCAAAGCGCGTTATGAGAAACTCGCAAGGGCGATTGTCCTCGAACAAAAGCAGGTCGAACCGTCAAAATCCATCCTGCCGATACTGACCGCAGGCACAGCGGACCTGCCGGTGGCCGAGGAGGCAAAAGTTACCGCCGAGATTATGGGCCAGCGCACCGAGATTATCGCGGACGTCGGCGTCGCCGGTCTGCATCGCCTGCTCCATTACGCGCCCAAGCTGCAGGCGGCAAACGTCATCATCGTTGTGGCGGGTATGGAAGGGGCGCTTGCCAGCGTTGTCGGCGGATTGGTCAATTGCCCCGTCATCGCCGTCCCCACCAGTGTCGGCTATGGCGCAAGCTTCGATGGATTGGCGGCGCTATTGACTATGCTCAACAGTTGCGCCTCCGGCGTCACGGTGGTAAATATCGACAACGGCTTCTCCGCCGCCGTTACCGCGACACTAATAAACAAAAAAATAGATGCAGCAAAGCAGGGATAGGTTCGATATTATCCCTGCTTCACATTCTTGGCAAAGGCGATAACGACCTGCGGAGCCAAGCCGAGCAACGTCGGCTGGAACCTGTTATTGGGCAGATCGTTGGTTCCAATACTGGCTTCCGGTCGGATAGACAAACGGCATAAGTTGAACTTCCCATTTCTCTCCTTGGAAGAATACCTCATTTGTGGAAAGCCATTGCCGAGCGTCAGCGGCAAGAGAAGTAAGGCGCGAAAGCTGACCGCGCGGCGCAGCGTCAAAAATGCAAACAAGTTCCGCAAAAGCCCAGAATATAAGTAGCTGGAACGCGACAACACGCGCCGCGCGATAAATCTCGAAGTCGCCAGATGGATGGTTGATCCAGACGTGCCACTCGCCATCAATGAGCTGTACGTGTTGGTGCCACCGCATTCGCAACGGCGAGAAGTGTGCATAGGGCTGAACAGAAATGGCCAAGCTTGCCCAGAACGAAGCCCACGACTCACCCCACAATCCGGTAACGGACACCTGCGGCCACACTTTCGATTCAAGATGTCTTCTAAGTTCTCCGGCGCTTAGCCGTTCTTCATCCCACTGATTCAGCAGTCGGATCTTATCGGGGTCGTGGGAGATGCCAAGGGCGACGAGAGAGAGCGCTTCAACGGCGTCACGCAGAAGACCTACAGCGACCGCGTGGGCACCACCCTCATTAGCAAGGCGAGAGAGACGGACGCTCTCAAGGCAGTGCTTGCCAGCGTAGTGCGGGATGAACTGCAACTGCAAATCGGTTATGGGCGGTTGGTCGGCCCAGGAACCTCGTACAACAGACTGGAGCTCGAGGTTCAGAGGCTCGTGCGTTTTCTTCCAGTAGTCAGGGTCTCCCTGTGGCATGATTTCCTCGTGTCATCCTGTCTGCCTGACATTCTATATATGGTTTCTACTTATTCTTTTAGGGCGCAAAACTGCGTCGTGTCACGTTTTCCCTGGATGCTGTATCTGTTTCTTCAGTTCATCTGTTAGCATATCTCTCAAATGCGGATGTGCCTCCACCAAGCGAGCGATATCAGCAAGGTCCTTCAATCGCTTGCTCTGCCTTCGAGCCGGCTCGGACCAGGCCTTTATTTTGCCTTTGAGGGTGTCCTCCAAGCAGGCCACTCGGAGCAAAATACCATTTACGTCAGCCGCAATGGCACGAGAAGGGAAGTCCCTGTAAAAATCCTCAGTACTGAGTTGAATACTGAGCGCCGAACGTCCCTTGAAGTTGACAGACCAATCGAATCTCTCCGGGCGAAACCCCGCATCCTTGAGCAGCAAGATGGTACGTTCGACCGCCTCAGTGACAACGACGAAGTCAACGTCCTGCGTTACCATTGTTTGCTCCGCCCAGTGATTCACCGCAACGCCGCCGATGGCGCACCACGCCACGTCCGCCC
>CAYGVZ010000323.1:0-3115 GCA_964353475.1 uncultured Pirellulales bacterium
CGTGTGCGGGGACGTTGGGCAGCGGCGATATAGACGGTGACGGCGAATTGACGGTCCTGGATATTGACCACATCATTGCGTAAATTTTGCCCGTTTCCCACACCTTGCGCCATCCGTGTCAAAGAACTTCGTGCTTTTCGCCAGCCCCGTCTTTTTTCCGGCGGAGGCGAAAAAGCCCCCAGTGAACCTCTAATCGCACCGGTAGTCGCAACAGGCCGATAAATCAGTTGCGCCATTGGGTCGATATAATCTATAATGGTCGGACGGCTGGATGGCAAGGCCAGTTATCCGAGACGGGCTGTGTGCTTGGGACCGGCAAAAGATATGAATATCCTGGGAATATCGGCATATTATCACGATAGTGCAGCGGCGCTGGTGCGGGACGGCGAGATAATCGCCGCCGCACAGGAGGAGCGCTTTACCCGCAAAAAGCACGATAATCGTTTTCCTTCGCACGCGGTTCAATTCTGTCTTGACGCCGCCGGAATCGGCGCTGAGCAGCTCGACTACGTGGTTTTCTATGAAAAGCCGCTAGTCAAATTCGAGCGGTTGTTAGAGACATACATCGGCTACGCGCCGCGCGGCTTTGGGCAGTTCCTGATAGGGATGCCCGGCTGGCTGAAGCACAAACTGCATCTGCCGCGGGAGATGGATACGGCGCTTGGCGGCGGGTACAAAGGCAGGTACATTTTTACCGACCACCACGAGTCGCACGCGGCGAGCGCCTTCTTCCCATCGCCGTTTGAGCAGGCGGCAATCCTCACATTGGACGGTGTTGGGGAGTGGACGACCGCCAGCTTCGGAACAGGCGCCGGCAATAAAATCGAACTGACAAATGAAATAAAATTTCCTCATTCGCTGGGGCTTATTTATTCGGCGTTCACGTATTTCACGGGTTTCAAGGTCAACTCGGGCGAATATAAAATGATGGGGCTGGCCCCTTACGGCGAGCCGAAATACCGCGACCTGATACTCCGCGAGCTGGTGGATTTGAAAGAGGATGGTTCATTTCGGCTGAATATGGATTACTTCCCCTATTGCCACAAGACGGTGATGGTCAACCGTAAATTTGAGCGTCTTTTCGGAGGGCCTGCACGCAGGCCGGAATCGCCCCTGACCCAGCGCGAAATGGATATCGCCGCCTCGATTCAGGCGGTCTGCGAGGAGGCGATGCTGCAGGCGGCCCGGCACATTCACAAACAGACGGGAATGAAAAATCTCGTATTGGCGGGCGGCGTGGCGCTCAACTGCGTCGGCAACGGAAGAATCCTGCGCGAAGGACCGTACGAGAATATATGGATTCAGCCGGCGGCGGGCGATGCGGGCGGCGCCCTCGGCGCAGCGATGTTTGTATGGTATCAGTTGCTTGGCAACGAGCGCAAAATCGAGCCAGGCGACAATCAAAAAGGGTCGCTGCTGGGGCCGGCTTACAGCGACGAGCATATTCGGAGTTTTCTCGATGTGGTCGGCGCAAAATATCACAGCTTCGACAGTTTTGACGAGCTGGCTGAGAAAACGGCCGACTTGATAGACCGGGGCAAAGTCATCGGCTGGTTTCAGGGGAAAATGGAATTCGGCCCGCGGGCGCTTGGCAACCGCAGCATCATAGGAGACGCCCGCAGCGAGACGATGCAGTTGCTGATGAACCGCAAGATTAAATTCCGGGAATCGTTCAGGCCCTTTGCGCCCTGTGTGCTCACGGAGGACGTTGACAAGTATTTCAAGATGAAGCAGGGGCAGGACAGTCCCTATATGCTGCTGGTCGCAGACGTGGAGGACGAGAAACGGCTGGGGACAGACCCTGCCGACAAGTTGCTGAAGGGACTGGATAAGCTCAGGGCCAAACGCAGCGTTGTCCCGGCGATAACCCACGTGGATTACTCCGCGCGAATCCAGACGGTTGACCCGCGACGGCATCCAAGGTTGCATCAACTTATGACAAAGTTCAAACAGAAGACCGGCTGCTCGGTGATTATCAATACGAGTTTCAATATTCGCGGCGAGCCGATTGTCTGTTCGCCTGAACACGCTTACCGCTGCTTTATGGCTACCGATATGGACGTGCTGGTAATGGAAAACCAGTTGCTTTACAAGCAGGAGCAGCCGCAGGCAAAACAACACGAAGTGGATGAATATATTGCACAGTTTCAGTTGGATTGATTTTGAGTAATAGAGGACAAAATGTCGCTGGTTGAGATAAATTGGAACCCGGAAAGAAGCGAACTTCGCAAGTTCGGCGTTATCGCCCTGGTCGTGCTTACGGCCGTATCTGTTGTGCTGCGTTTTGTTTTCAAAGCGGGCATCGTCGTCCCCGCCTGCGTATTCACGGCGGGGTTCTGCATATTTGTTACCACCCTTGTTTCAGCCAAAGCCGCCCGCATAATCTACTTGGGTCTTACTTTCGCGGCGATGCCGGTCGGCTTTGTTATCAGTGTTGTCCTGATGGCGGTTTTTTATTATCTTGTCCTGACGCCTGTTGGTCTTGTCTTCAGGTTGCTCGGCAGAGACCCGTTGAACAGGCGCTTTGAGCCGCGTGCGCCAACCTACTGGACGCCCCGCCGACGGGTCGATAGCGTTGAACGTTATTTCCACCAGTTCTGAGATACGGGAGAATAGAGATGACAGAAACATCTTCGCAACCCGGCAGTGATTTTGACGAGTTAGCACGGCAGAAACGCCCTGGTATCGTCTCGGAATTCTGGTGCTTCCTCAAACATAACAAGAAGTGGTGGCTTGTCCCGATATTGCTTGTACTCCTGCTCCTCGGGATGATGGTTGTTCTCGGCGGCTCAGCGGCGGCGCCGTTCATTTACACTCTGTTTTGACCTGCTGAGCGGTTTGAGGCAAATGTCATCTTCCAAGCCGAATGGCCGGCCCAGGCGGGCCGGGCAGGTTGGGTTCAAGCTCGACGGCGGTCTGGATTTCTTTCCGGGCCTCGTCCATTTTTCCTTTTTTCTTCAGCAATAAGCCCAGGTTGAGGTGGAGGTAAGGGTTATTTGGTTCGACGCTGATTCCCTTACGATACACTTTTTCCGCATCCTCGTTCTTGTTTAGTTGAGACAGCACTTTACCCAGATTTGTGTAGGCCGCTCCAAACCTCGGGCCTAATTGAATG
>CAYGVZ010000324.1:0-3102 GCA_964353475.1 uncultured Pirellulales bacterium
CGAGGAAGTTAAGCTGCTCAAGAATCTGTTTCCCAAGTACCACATCACCATTGAAGAAATCGCCAACCGGCTGAATCGTGGTATCAAGGCGGTCCGCACCAAGGCCAACCAGATGGGGCTGCGAAGAGGAAAACGTCCTAAATAGCACCCCGTCGATTTCCTCTCCACCAGGGGGTACGGCCAACAGCAGTACCCACACCAGCAGATGCTCCCTAAAACAGATTCCACTACTACGTCGGCTCTCGTCTCTGACTTGTCGCGTTATGCCGCCGCTCTCAACTGCCCCTGTCCTTCTGCAGCTTATATTCAACCGAATCCGCCAGCGCCTGCCACGACGCCTCAATGATATTTTCCGAGACGCCCACTGTGCCCCACACCGACTGCCTGTCGCGCGACTCGATTATAACGCGAACCCGCGCAGCCGTTCCCGCCCTGGCGTTGACCACTCGCACCTTGTAATCAATAAGGTGCACGTCCCTTATGGCCGGGTAAAATTCCTCCAGCGCCCTCCGCAGCGCCCCGTCAAGCGCATTAACGGGACCATCCCCTTCCCCAACCACGTGCTCAACCTTGTCGCCCACTCTCAGCTTTACCGTCGCCTCGGTCACAATCTCGCCCGATTGCCGCTTCTCAACTGTTGTGTTGTACTTGATAAGCTCAAACGATGGTCTGTACGTCCCCATTATCTTCCGCACTAACAAATCAAAACTCGCGTCAGCCGCCTCGAACTGATACCCCTCGTTCTCAAGCTCCTGCACCCGGTTGAGTATCTTCTGCGCAAGTTCCCTGTCCTCGGCAATCTTCGCCTTCTCAAGCTCCGCAAGCACGTTCGATTTGCCGCTGAGCTCCGAAATCAAAAACCGCCTCTCGTTGCCTACTACCGCCGGGTCAATGTGCTCATAGCTCCGCTTGGTCTTGCGCAGCGCATTTACGTGCAGCCCCGCCTTGTGCGCAAATGCGCTCTCGCCCACATACGCCATTTGCGCCGCGCCCGCCAGATTCGCAACCTCGAAAATATAACGCGACACCTCCGTCAGCGTCTTTATCTTCTCGGGCGTCAGCACGCTCATTCCCATTTTGAACGCAAGATTCGGGATGACAACGCACAGGTTGGCGTTGCCGCACCGCTCGCCAAACCCGTTTATCGTCCCCTGGACCTGCCTGGCGCCTGCCCGCACGCCCGCCAAACAGTTTGCCGTCGCACAATCCGTGTCGTTGTGCGTATGAATCCCGATTGTTACGGTCGCAAATCGCGCACAGACCGCCTTTGTCATTTCATAGACCTGCTCCGGCAAAGACCCGCCGTTGGTATCGCAAAGAACAATCGCATCCGCACCCGCCTCCGCAGCCGCCTCCAGTACCTTCATTGCATACTCGGCGTTGTTCCTGTAAGCGTCAAAAAAATGCTCCGCGTCAAACAGCGTCTCTAATCCGTGTTTCTTGAGATATGCAACCGACTCGGCGCAAACAGCCAGGTTCTCATCCAGCGAACAGCCCAGCACCTCCCTGACCTGGAAATCCCACGTCTTGCCCACAACAGTCGCCGCCGGCGTCTTGCACGCCAATATCGCGTTGAGAGATGCATCATCGCCGACCTTCGTATCCGCCCTTCTGGTGCTGCCGAAAGCCGTCAGCCGCGAATTCTTTAACCCTCGCTTGGCCATCTCGCTGAAAAACTGCATCTCCTTTTCGTTCGACGCGGCATATCCGCCCTCGATGTACTCGACGCCCAGCCCATCCAGGCACTCGGCGATTGCCAGCTTGTCTTCCAGCGTAAAGCTCACACCCTCGCTTTGCATCCCGTCACGAAGGGTCGTATCGTAAACCTTTACACGCTCCATAAATTATCTCATATTCGCAAATCTATCTTCGAACCGCACACACACAACTTTCACAACCATTTTAGCCCCACAGCCCCCATTTACGCAAGCGCAGAAAAAAAGGCCGGGGCACCGGCCTTTTTTTCGTTGTGGGTGGCTAATTGTGTTACTCTATCATTTCTTCAAGCTGCTGGCGGAAGGCCAGGTACTCATCGTAAGTCATTACGCCTGCAAAATCGCCCGCGTTCCAGGTAGCATCCAGCCAGGCAATTATCTCCTCAATGCTTGGCGGGTCCGCCTCTGGCGAGACCCCTCGGCTCGAAGGCCGCGAGGCCTGCGGCTCGCCTATTGGCGGGGGTTCGATAATCGTCATAACGTCCGGCTGCACCGGGGTTGACTCAAGGGCGTCGGCCATAAACATCTCTTCGGGGGCAGGCATCATCATTCCCGATTCGCCGCCCATAGCCATCATTTGCTGATACTCTTCCATCCACGGGGCCGTCCACAGCCAAACGTCACAGAATAATTTCAGGTCGTCTATATCAACATCGTTGTCGTCATCCAGCGTGATGTTCGTATCGTTTGCGTCCCAGGCCGGCGCGAATATAGCAAAGTCAGTAAAGTTCACAATCCCATCTTCGTTGTAATCCGCCTTAGGCCAATAAACCTCATCAGTGCCGCTATCGACTCGAAGTTATCCGCATTGATGTTGGATTGGCTGGATCCTGATTACATAACCAAAGAAGAGCTCCTCCAAAGGCGGTACGACCTACCCTGTTATACCTGATTATGGGACTCGCTGGGGTCGGGAAACCCCTTGCGTAGTTTTCACTGGCTTATCACATAGCCGTAAGGCGGTATATTCATACCGTCGGCGGTCCTCTCTTTGTCAGAGAAATTAACGATAATCGCCGACCCATTGCCGAATTGTGCCTGCTCAACCTCGAAATCCTCCGTCAGGAACCTGTGGTTTGTCATCTCTTCCAGCCCCACCCGTTCGTGCCATTTGTCAACTTGCAGCGTTGATTTGAAGCTGTCTGCCTGCTTAGGCCAGCCGTCTGCGCCGTTGGCATCAAATACAATCATATAACCCCACAGCATATCCTCAAGCCAGGCCGGATATTTCGTCCCCGCCCTCGAGCCGGTATATCGCCCGCAGAATACCGCATCGTGAAACACCAGCGGCCACAGCGGAATCGACTCGCCTGCTACCCGCGTATGCCTGTTCTCAAGATGGTTGACAATCGGTATCGCATAATCGGCGCCTTCCTCGCTGCCCACA
>CAYGVZ010000325.1:0-3088 GCA_964353475.1 uncultured Pirellulales bacterium
CCGCTTTTCCAAAACTATTCGCGCTTTTGTTCGAAACATCCCCATCTTAACGCCGCCTCTCTCTGTTTAGCCCCGAAGCCTGCTTCGGGGTCCTCCCTGTTCCCCTTATTCCCTCCCCCTGATTCCCTGATGTCCCGGTACCCTTATCACTTTCCCCTTTTTCCCTTGACTTTTCGAGCATTCACTTGGTAGTATTACCCTGTCTTTGAACCCCGGCCGGTTCACCCGAACCACTGGGTACAAAAGGCAACGAACAGAAGGAGAAGGGTGTGAGAGAAGAAACATGTCTGTCCCTCGACTTATCTCGGGATGGTGAGCTTGTTTATCCTGAGATTGCCTGCGGTGAGCATTGTCGAACAGTCGAAGGAGTCAAACCATGAGTACCAATCCCCACAAATAGAAATCTGTGCGCACAAAATGCGCTAAGACCGTTATGAATTTTTTGAGAAGGAGAGAAAAATGAGCACGCGAAATTCATCCAGTCCGGTTTGTGTCATGTCGTTAATTTTAGTGTTGCTGTCTTTCTTTGTGTGTGTTCCTGACGCCGCTGCCGTGCTTGTCGAGGTGTGGCTCCCAGTACTCGGTCCTCCTGGTAACCCCGCTTATCAGGTATTCGAGTCCCCCGATATCATGTTTGGAACAAATACAAACTGGAACTGGCCTTATTGGGATTGGTCAACCGCTCGCTTGACCGGCGTCTTTGATGTCGCCGCCGATGGTGTCTATACTTTCACGCTTAACTCTGATGACGGCAGCCGTCTCTTTATAGATAGCGCCATCGTAGTCGATTCTTGGTGGGATAAACCTGACTATAACGTATACGGCACTACTTTCCTGACCGAGGGCACGCATCCTTTTCAGGTCGATTACTACCAGCTTCGCGGCGGCTCCGGTCTCGACCTCTATCTTCCCGCCGGAGTTACGTACACCGACATCCCCGAACCCGCCACACTTATGCTCCTCACCCTCGGCGGCCTGACCGTAATTAAGAGACAAAAGACACAAAAAATCCCTTCGCCCACCAAACCTTCTCGAAGGAGAGAAATATGAGAAACATGCTTGGTTTACTCGCTACGGCTGCGGCCGCAATCTTTGGTATGGTCGATTTGGTTTCAGCCAATGTTGTGTACTACGACCTCGTCGCAGACTGGAGCAACAGCCAAAACCCAAATGGGCCCTGGTCGTATAATCACAACAATATACCTATCTCCGCATTCCAGTACTTCTGGTGGGGGGCTTCCGGCTGGTGCTACAATACCGCTAGCGATGGTGCCATCTATCAGGGAGCCCCTAATACTCCCGTAAGTGGGCCCCCCCATGACTGGCAGTCAAGTGACATCGTGATTCACGCCCTGTCTGAGCCGTATGGCGGCCGAACGACATTCGCCAATATCAAGTGGACCAGTCCGGACGATGGGGCGATTACCATCTCAGGTCGGGCTTGGGAGGTTTTGTTTGAACCAGATCGCGACGTGGCTTGGACGCTTCTGCTCAATGACCAGGTCATTGCCGCGAGATCGACTACACGTGGCATCTACAGAACCGATGCTGTGGCGCCATTCAGCGCCAACCTTCTCCCGGGCCGAACCTTGACCGGCCTTTCCGTCAACCCTGGAGACATTGTCGAATTCTCGACCGCTACCAACACGTACTATGGGCACTACGTCGGTGTCGACTTGAACATCGCACTTACCACTATCCCCGAACCCGCCACGTTATTACTACTCGCCCTCGGCGGCGCGATTCTGCAAAGGAGAAAATAAAAACGCGCATTTCCGCGCACACTAACTACAGTTTTTGAAGAGGAGATAATGATGAAAATAAATGCTGTATTCTTGGTTGTCATTATGACCAATATTATGTCTGCCGCCTTAGCTGTCTCCTACCCTTACGGCTACCACTGGGATTCCTCTGTTGATTGGACAAAACGTCCCGCCAGTGACCGGGGCACTACCAACGGCAATCCAGATGACGATTTGATGAGCAACCTCGTCTGGAGCTATGAATACATAATCGCATCCGGTGGTGCTTTCCTCGGCTCAGCAAATCCATGGTACTTGTATCCCCCAGCGAAAATGGTGTGGGATGACGATTGGTTCGGCCAGACCTATTATGGTCATTGGGTAAGATCCGACAATACGACTCCTAATGCGCAGGGATTTGCTTTTACGTGCACCCCGACAGATGCTCCACTGCGTCGTTGGATCAACCCCTGCGACACTCCTATTGAGGTATATGTGGGAATAACCGAAGGTTCGACCGCGCCCGTTGATGTTGCCCTTGTGCTCGACCACGGCTTAGGTGTGACCAAAGAACTTCTCTATTCCCACAGATATCTTAATTCGACATCCACGTCGTTGATAGATATAGGGCCGGTCTCTCTTAACCCTGGTGATAGCATTTATCTAACCGCTATCAAGAGTGGCGGGCCGGACTGGTTCTCTTGTTTCTATGGTTCAACCTACGTTACGTTAGTCCCCGAACCCGCCACGCTTATGTTACTCGCCCTCGGCGGCCTGATGGCGATGAAAAAATGCCACATACAAAACAGCTACTTCCTTGGAAAGAATCAGCAACCTTCTCAAAAGAGGAAATAATATGAGCAAGCTTAAAATTGTTGGCGCTATGTCGGCATTACTTATAGCCCTGTTGGTACCCGCGAACGCGGAAATGGGCTGGCTGCCTGGGGACGGTATTCCCGGTATAGATCGCTACGTTTATTCTGTAACCACATGGGATCCTGATGCCGAGGGACCTTCCCCGGAATTACTGGTTGCCGGCGGCGATTTCTATATCGCTGGGGATGTCCAAGCGAGTCATGTCGCCGTTTGGAATGGTTCAAGTTGGCAGAAGCTGGCCATCGGGATGAGCGGCTCGGTTTATGCCCTAACCGTTTATAACGGCCAGTTAATTGTGGGGGGTTTGTTTACCCATAGCGGCGGCACTACGCTAAATCGCATCGCTGCATGGAATGGGTCAATCTGGCAATCGCTCAGCAGCGGAATGAATGGAGCAGTTCGCGCCTTGACTGTCTATGACGGCCAGTTGATCGCCGCAGGCGATTTTAACACCGCTGGCGGTATTGCGG
>CAYGVZ010000326.1:0-3060 GCA_964353475.1 uncultured Pirellulales bacterium
CCAAGGATATAAAGACCAATATACAGGTTGCGATTGATAACGGCGCGGTCGGGGCTTTTGTGCAAGGCAATATCTCTGATGAGTCCGCCAGGGGCGGCAAGATTGATTTTCTGGGGCAGTGCGTGGATTTTATCAAGCAGAACGGCCTGATTGCGGGGGTGGGGGGACATTCTCTTCACACGCCGATGGAGTGCGAGAAGGCGGGGATAAAGCCGGACTTCTATATGAAGACGCTGCACAGTATGAATTACTGGTCGAAGAGACAGCCCGGCCAGGACAAAGAGGTGATTGATAATTACAAAGCAGACAACTACTGGGACAAAGAGCCGGAAAAGACGATTGAATTTATGAAATCGCTGAAGACGTCATGGCTTGCGTACAAGGTATTGGCGGCAGGGGCGATACATCCGAAGGACGGCTTCAAGTACGCTTATGAAAATGGCGCCGATTTTATAGTTGCAGGAATGTTTGATTTTCAGATAATAGAGGACGTGGTTATCGCCAAGGGCGTCCTGGCGAAGACGAAAGACAGGGTTCGTCCCTGGTGTGGTTGAGGAATGAGGCGGCGGCAGCAGGTGTGGTTGAGATTGCCGCGGCCGCCTACGGCGGCCTCGCAATGACAGAATGATGAGCGGGGCAGGCAGAAAGGAGCACTTGATGGCAAGGCAGTGTGCCCTGACGGGCAAACGGACAGTTTTTGGTAATACGATATCGCGGCGCGGCAAGGCGAAATACTTAGGCGGTGTCGGGCGCAAGATTACGGGCATTTCGCGGCGAAAATTTAAAGCCAATGTTCAGAAGGTGCGGACGGTTGTCAACGGCAAGGCGGTCAGGATACGGGTATCCGCCAAAGCGATAAAGATGGGACTGGTGCCGAAGCGACAGAAGCGCAATTACAAACCTGCAGCCGCACCCGCCGAGAGTACAGCGACCTAACGGGTTGGGGATTCAATATTTTGAGCGAGGCGGGTTTCGCCTCGCTCTTTTTGTTGTCGTCGGTGCAAAATGGCAAAAAAAATAGATGAAGCGCAAGTGAGGAAGGTGGCGAAGCTTGCGCGGTTAGAGGTCAGCAATGCGGAGGTTGCGGAGTTTTCCGGGCAGCTCAGCGCGATACTGGAATACGTGGAGAAGATGAATCAGTTGAATACGGAAGGCGTGGAGCCACCGGCGCATTGCCTGCCGATAAGCAACGTGTTTCGTGAGGATGCTGCAAAGGAGTCATTAGGGACGGAAAAGACCCTGGCGAACGCGCCCGACAGGGATGGGGACTTTTTTAAGGTACCGAAGATACTGGAGGACTCTACGGCGTAAGCGTATTTGCGATTTAGGATTTCTGATTGAAGAAGGGTAGAATGGGTAAGAATATGAAAATGAAGAGATTTGGATTGATTGGATTGAGTGTGGTAATTTTGGCGGGGAGTGCGGCAATGGGTGCAAAGGCAGTTAAGAAAGGGCAGAGCGAGGAAAAGTTCAGCAGGATGGTGACCAAGAAAGTGGGGTGCAGATACCTGCTGTACCTGCCGGCGGGGTACAAAGAGGGCAAGAAGAAATGGCCGGTAATAGTATTTCTGCACGGTGCCGGCGAACGAGGGGACAATCTGCAATTAGTGAAGAAGCACGGACCGCCAAAGCTGATTGAAAAGGGCAAAGAGTTTCCGTTTATCATTGTTTCGCCACAGTGTCCGAATGACGTATGGTGGCCTGAACAGGTGGATACGCTGTCGGGTCTGCTTGATGATATTGAAAAGAAATACCGGGTTGACAAGGACAGGATTTATCTGACGGGTCTGAGTATGGGCGGATTTGGGAGCTGGTCGTGGTCGTGCGCGCAGCCGAAGAGGTTTGCGGCAATAGCGCCGATATGCGGAGGCGGGGAGCGGTATCTGGCTGAGCGGCTTAAGGACGTCCCCGTCTGGGTGTTTCATGGCGCAAAGGACAACGTAGTGCCGCTTCGCCGGTCGGAAGAAATGGTTGAGGCCCTCAAGAAGGCGGGTGGAGAGGTGAATTTGACGGTTTACCCGGAAGCGGGGCACGATTCGTGGACGGCGACGTACGATAATCCGGAATTGTATGATTGGTTTCTCAAGCACAGTCGAGGTGACGGGAAGAAGTAACTGGAATGGACCTTCTTACGGCAAGACAACTGAGGGACAGGATAGCCGCGGGACAGGTTCGCAGCGTTGATGCGACGCGTGCGGTGTTTGAGCGGATAAGGAAATACGAGCCGACAGTCGGGGCGTACATCAGCACGTTTGAAGAGCGTGCGATGGAGATGGCGGCGGGGGTGGATAAACGGATTGCCGCGAAAGAAAAGGTCGGCGTGCTGGCGGGAGTGCCGGTTGCCGTGAAGGATAATATGTGCACGACGTTTGGGACGACGACCTGTGCATCGAAGATACTGGCGAATTTCCGTGCGCCTTATAATGCGACGGTGGTTGAAAAGCTGTTAGCAGCGGATGCGGTAATTGTCGGCAAGACCAACCTCGATGAGTTTGCAATGGGTTCGAGCACGGAGAACTCGGGACTAAAGCAAACGGTCAATCCCTGGGATACTACGAGGGTGCCTGGGGGCAGCAGCGGGGGCAGTGCGGCGGCGGTGGTGGCGGGGCTGTGTGCTGGGGCACTGGGGTCGGATACGGGGGGGTCAATCAGACAGCCGGCAAGTTTCTGCGGGGTGGTGGGGCTGAAACCGACATACGGCCGAGTATCGCGGTACGGGCTTGTGGCATACGGGTCGAGTTTGGACCAGATTGGGCCGCTTGCGCAAACCGTGGAAGATGCTGCGCTATTGATGAACGTGATAGCGGGTTATGACTCTGCCGACAGTACGAGCGTTGATGAGAGACGAGCGCCTGTGCCGGATTACCTTGCCAGGCTGGATGAGCCGGTGAAGAATTTGAGGATTGCAGTAGCGCCTGCGTTTAATGTGGGGGCGGATGAGCAGGTGCAGCGGGGGGTCAACGACGCGATTGCAGTTTACAGGCGGCTGGGAGCGAAGGTCATAGAAGTGGATATGCCGCATCTGGATTATGCGATAGCGGCGTATTACGTGATAGCGAC
>CAYGVZ010000327.1:0-3054 GCA_964353475.1 uncultured Pirellulales bacterium
TTGTTCAACCGGGTCGCGGCGCTCGGCATCGGCGTCACCCCCGGCTCATCCTTCAGCATCGTCCCCAGCGGCCGCCGCAAGACCGTCGTCTTCTACGGCACCAGCATCGTGCACGGGGGCTGCGCCTCGCGGCCGGGCATGGCCTACCCGGCGATCATCGGCCGCGCGCTGGACTGCGAGACGGTGAACCTCGGCTTCTCCGGCTCCGCGAAAATGGAGCCCGTGATCTGCGACCTGCTGGCCGAGCTTGACCCCGCGGCGTACGTCATCGACGCGCTGCCCAACATGCACGCTGAGCCGGTCGCCGAGAGAACGCTCGGCCTCGTCCAGACCATCCGGAAGCGGCGGCCCACGACGCCCATCGTGTTGGTCGAGAGCATCACCCGCCAGACAGGACGCGCCTGGGCGAACGATGGCAGCCCCGAGCGTACTGTCAACGAGCTGTTCCGGAAGGCCCACGAGCAACTCCTTGGGGAGAGCTGTCCCGGGCTGTGCTACCTCGCGGGAGGCGGCCTCCTCGGAGCCGACGGGGAGGGAACGGTTGACGGCGTTCACCCGACGGACCTCGGCTTCAGCAGGATGGCCGCGGTGATCGGCCCGGGGGTGGCAGACGCCCTGGGGCGGCACGAATCCGCGTGAGATTGCCAGGCGCCCAGCGGAGTCGCTCAGGCCCGAGAACGATTCCCCGGCATCGCCGCCACCTGCTGGCGGAGGTCGTCAGCTTCCGTGGGCGTGCGCGATGCGCTGTGTCCTCACGGCCTCACCGTCGGGCCGCTGGCGTGAGTCCCCGCTGGGCCATGCCGGCACTGCCACCACGTCCCCTGCCGCGAGGCGAAGCGGGATCCAGCGCTCCCTTGGGGCTACTGCTCACCCTTGCCCTTGGCTCCCCCCAAGAGGCCACCCAGGATCCTGTCTACGTCCACCGTGATGCCGTAGACGAGCGAAGTCGGGTTGTCTTGTCGAAGCCCGACCCCGGCGAGCAACTCCAGAGTGGGCATCAACTTGTAGCTTGCCCCCAGCGAGTACAGCGCGGGATCCACAGAAGGCACGACACCCACGCTGATCCCCCATGGAGTCTGGGTGATGGGCCGCGATTGCAGTTTCAGGTCGGCCGCTTGGGCGTGGCCGGCCCATACAACCCTCAGGTAGTGCAGGCCCGCCGCGGCTTTGGGGGTCGAAGGAGTCAGACACTCCACGCGCATCCTGAACTCCCCTCGCGGGACAAACTGGGCACGCCGGTCGCGCTCCGGTTGCTTCAGGAGCTTGCGCACCGCGTAGATTGGCTGCGCCCCGGAGCCCCGAACTGCCACCACGCCCAGGTGCAGCCCCGGGTTGTCGGGCAGTTGCTCCAGGATCGCTCCCAGCAAAGCATAGCGCTCCGTGAACACCTCGACCATCGTCTGGACACCGGCCGCATCTACCCCGAACCACGGCGATACCGACTTCCCCATGCTCTGCACCTCCGCCGGCGGCGGGATCGGCACCACCGGCAGGACCACACGCGTGCGCTTCCCGTACACCACGGGCGCGTAGTATGGCTGCTCGGTGTCTGACAGCCCAAAGGCGGATTCCCCCTTCTTCTTGGCAACCTGCAGGTAGTAATCACTGCCCAGGACAGGGTCCACCAGCGGGAGGTCCAGGAACTTGAAGTAGCCCTGGTGGTCGGGGTCGGGCGATCCGGTGGCGATGATCTTCCTGTCGGTTCCGTCCAGGAGACGGATCTCCAGGGCCGGCAGCACCTCGGATGGCGGAAGGCCTCCGCCGGCCACCTCCACGAACCCCTCGATACCGGTCATCGCCTTGGCTATTTCCTTCTGCAACTCGCTCTCGGCATCCGGGATCCCCTGCTTGCGGTTGCTCTCGGCATCCCTGCTGAAAGTCAGAGCGACATCCGCTTCCGGCTCGGGGGTGTCCTTGCCGGGAAACGCCACCCGGAATCCGAAGCTCCGCTGTCTGGCCTCCTCGTCTTTGAGTTTGCCGATCTGGACAAAAACAGCGTCCACCACCTCGCCCCACACGATCAGGTCCTCCGGCTTCAGTGCCAGGTTGCGTCGTATCGCCTGCCACCGCTCGTCCTTCTTGTCAAGAGCGCCCAGCCTGATCGCGAGGTCCGCGCTGATCTCCCATGCGCCCGTGAGCGGCATCTCCCCCGCGTCTGGCGGCGGCTTGAGCAGCACCCGCTCGTAGGTGCCCGGTGCGCCTTCGACGGCTGTCGTCCCACCGACGGCCAGGCCAAGGAAACTCGACGCTTGCTCTGTGGCAGGCGGACCGTCACCTGATGCCCCGGAGAGCAGAGCCCCACACAGCACGAGCACGGTTCCGAACACCAGCGCCGCCCGAACAGGCTTGCCGTCCATCACTTTCCTCCTTGGCTCGTGAGTCAGACTCATACGCTGGCTCTCGGTGTCTCTTTACTGCTTGACAACCCCAGCGAATCCTGCTTCCCCGATCAGGATAAAGGGCGCCCAGTAATAGGGGTGATCGTAGCCGGCCTGGCGCAGGGCGTCATGGGCAGAGGCGAGGGATTGCGCCTTGTCCTGGCCTTGCGAGATGCCTCGCAGAAACGCCTCCGTGAGGTCGTTGGTGCTCGCCGCATTCACGTACCACAGGCTAGCCAGCACGCTGCGGGCTCCCGCATACTGGAAGGCCCGGCCCATCCCCATTACTCCCTCGCCGCTGACCAGCCTCCCCGCGCCGCTGTGACAGGCCATCAGCCCCGCCACCTCCGCCCTCAGCTTCAGATCCATCACCTCCCCCATCGTCAGGTAGCCGTCTTCTCCCGGCTCATTGCGCACCAGGCTGAGCACCAGCGCGGGTTGCCGCAGCACCGGCACCTCCTCGTCCAGCACCCCGTGGGTAAAGAACACCACCTCGCCGTATCCTGACAGGGGCTCTTTCTTCAGTTTGCTTTCGTTCGCATTCAGGTCCACCCAGGCCGTGATCTTGTCGCCGTACGCCGCGCGCAGCCCCTCTGCCAGGTCCCGGCCCCGCCTCAGCCGCGAGAATCCTTGTCCCCCCAACCCCAGCGCCTGGCTGAGGCCGGCTCTCACCTCC
>CAYGVZ010000328.1:0-3034 GCA_964353475.1 uncultured Pirellulales bacterium
GCACATACTCTTTGTGATTCGGCTCGAAAGGCCCGCCCTCATAGCCCACCGGCGCGAAATCCTCCGGAGGCACTACAGCGCTCACCCGCAGCGGGTCGGCATTTCCAAAGATATAAGCTGAGCCGGAATCGCTGCCTTTGTCATCGTCCCCCTGAGCGCCGACAAGCACCTCCTCGCCACAGACAGAAACGGAATACCCAAGGTAGTCGTAGGCCGCACCATCCCACGCAGTCAGCTTCAACTGCTCTGTCCAGCTTGCCCCGCTGCGTTTGAACATATAGGCCGAGCCGCTGTCAACGCCGTTAACGTCGTCATAGGGCGCGCCGACTATGGCAGTGTCGCCATCGATAGCGACCGCCCGGCCGAAGTAGTCGCCGGCTGCTCCATCTGAGGCAAGAAGTTTGGTTTGCTGAGGCCAGCTTGTCCCGCTGCGCTGGAATATGTAAGCCGAGCCGGAGCTAGTCCCCTTGTCGTCATCATAGTATGCACCCACAATTGCATAATCGCCGTCGATTGCAGCGCTATAGCCGAAATAGTCCGAAGCAGCCCCATCCAAGGCCGTCAACTTGGCCTGCTGAGTCCAGCTTACGCCGCTGCGCTGGAATATGTATGCCGAGCCGGAATCGCTTCCCTTATCATCATCTGCATAAGCCCCCGCAATCGCGTAGTCGCCGCTGATACCGACGCTGTAGCCGAAGTAGTCCGAGGCGGCCCCATCCAAGGCCGTCAACTTGGCCTGCTGAGTCCAGCTTGCCCCGCTTCGCTGGAATATGTATGCAGACCCGGAACTGCTGCCTTTATCATCATCATAGTAGGCGCCCACAACCGCATAATCGCCATCGATTGAAACGCTGTACCCGAAGAAGTCCGAAGCGGCCCCATCCAGGGCCGTCAGCTTCGCCTGCTGAGTCCAGCTTGCGCCACTGCGCTGGAATATGTATGCCGAGCCGGAATCTGTCCCTTTATCATCATCGTAAATTGCGCCTACAATCGCGTAGTCGCCGCTGATTGAAACGCTATTATAGCCAAAATAGTCCCCACTGTATCCATCGGACGCCGTCAGCTTCGCCTGCTGTACCCACTCTGTGCCGCTTCGCTGGAATATGTAAGCCGAACCGGAATTGCTGCCTTTATCATCATCGTAGGGTGCGCCCACAATCGCATAGTCGCCGTCGATTGCAACGCTGACCCCAAAGATGTCCGAACTGGCGCCGTCGGAGGCGACCAGCTTCGTTCCGTGCAGGCGAACCGTCAGTTGCACCGGGCGTGTCTGGCTGTTTCCATCGTTGACATCAGTAAAGGTTACTGTATCAGTGTAGGTTCCTACAGGCAAAGCAGCAGCAAAGGCATTGAGATAGACGTCCACGGTTGCTGAACCGCCTGCCGACAGTGTGCCGCCGGCTGGATTGACCGTCACCCACGGTTGAGTCGCACCCGCTGTCCAGGGAATTGCATAGCCGGCACTATTAGCAAGGGTATATGTGATGCTCGAAGGGGTGAACGGTCCTCCCACCTCACCCGAACTGGCAAGACCCTGGCCGGGCGTTATGACAAGCTCGTCAGCGACTCCTTCAGCAAAAGCCGAGTATTTTATAAGATTGTCCTGCGGTACGCCTTGCCCACCCGCCGAGCCCCAGCCATAGGTGAGAGTATTTAGAACGACCAAGCCCCTACCATAAAGATACTCCACAAAAGAAGGCCCGTTAGCGTTGCTCAGTACAATAATGGTGTCCCCCATCAGATTCTGAAGCTGACCATGATCGGTACTACCCCAGCTCTGGAAGTCCGAAACTGTCAAGGAAGCGCCTCCGTAACCCACACCTGTTATATATGGGTGCAACGGCGCCGTGATAGATTCACTCTGGTGCGTAGTCGAGCGGTCATAGTCCACGCCACCTGGGGCAATGTCATTCTGGCTTCCGCTGTTGCCGGCGATGCAGATTACAAGCGTTCCTCCGTCACGAACATACTGTTCAAGGGAACCGTTGGCGGCAACGCCCGTCCGGAGTGTGCTGTATCCGGATGAATCAAGGTTGGGATTAATCCACACCACGTCGAAGCTCTTCAGATATGAAACCGGGCTGGACACAATGGACGCGAGTGAACTGGTAGTAACCGTGTACCCCAATGCGACCGCCTTGGAGTTGTTGGAACTGGACGTGCCATCTGTGGACATCAGCATATACTCTCCGACCGCATCGTCCACCAAGCCGGTCGGTGTCGGACCTGACGTGGTTGCATCCGCACCGGGGAGGGTGTTGAGGGTGTCGCCTTGTCCGGGAGCATCCACAGGCGTCTGGGCCGTCACTTCCTCAATACTACCCGCCAGCCCAAACACGATCATTGCGAGAGTGAATAATAGTGCACCCGCCGCCTGACAAAGAGATTTCCGGAATTGCATGACACTCCTCCTAAAAAAGACACCTTAGCAACGTTTTTGACCAAACGAACGCCACCTGCACCAAGTGTGGAATATGCGCTGCCACACCTCGCCTGTAGCAACTAATATGCAATATAAGCCCTTGTTAACCCCGCGGTCAAGGAAAATACCGGACTTTTCTGGAAAATCGTACACACCCAAAAACGGATGCCGCTCAATATCCCGCCAAATACCCACTTCCCACGCCACCAACGGGGACATCCGGCCAATCCCCAGGCAAATCCAAATCCGGCTCTCTCAAATAACCGCAAAACCCGATAGGACCGTCCCCGGCAGCCGTTTCCTCGCACCCTAAGCCAGGCGACAGGTCATAAAATCCCCCTGTGAAATCCATATTTCGTATAATTTACACAGGAAATTGCCGAAAGATATAATATATGTAAAGGCGAACACGGGGGTTTGTGTGGCAGGTACACAAAGATGCAAAAGGCGTGGTCCAAAAAAGAAATAGAACTTCTCAAAAAGCTGTACCCCACTACGAAAAGAATCGAGTTGGCCAAGCGGCTTAACAGACCCATTCACGCCATATTGTTTATGGCGCAGCGACTGGGACTACAGCACATAAAGGGCTACTTCAACTGGTCGCCCGAGGAA
>CAYGVZ010000329.1:0-3011 GCA_964353475.1 uncultured Pirellulales bacterium
CAAACCATATCATATCCCACTCTTATACGCAATAATATATGACGCTATGTATAGATAAGAATATAGAGATACGGATCAGGTCTGAGACAAACGAGGATTATGCGAGAATCACCGATATCAACGACCTGGCCTTTGGCCAGAAGCATGAGGGGGTGCTTGTCGCATCTCTGCGAAAGACAAGAGATTTTATCCCTGAATTGTCGCTCGTGGCGGAAATCAGGAACGATGTTGTTGGGCATATCCTGTTCTATCCGGTTATGATAAGATCTGGCAACAGAGAATACAAATCATTGGCCTTGGCCCCCATGGCGGTACTGCCCGCCTACCAGAGGAGAGGGATCGGGGTGAGGATGGTGATTGAAGGGCTCGCCATGGCCAAGATGTTTGGGCACAGGTCGGTGATTGTTCTGGGACACAGCGGATACTATCCGCGCTTTGGTTTTCAGCCTGCACACAGATACCATATCAGGGCGCCCTTCGATGTCCCGGACGATGCCTATTTTGCAATGGAGCTCGTTGAAGGGGAATTGAGAGACAAGGCCGGTGTGGTGATCTACCCTCAGGAATTCACCGACGTGTAGTACCAAGCACACGAACGGCTGCGCAGGTAGTTGATGGAAGAAACAAGGAAGAAGGGACACCCTCCCCTCATTCTCCCTTACAACGATGGCAGGGGCGATATTTTGCACCAACTCCGCCAACGCAAAAGACAATTTCCTCTCCACTTTATGAGAGTGACTCGGACCATCCCTGGCCTTCACCCTTTGGGCAGTCTTTGGGTGTCCAATTTTGCTGTCCTGCAAAATTGTGAGCTTTATTGATCGAATCACTATAACGGTCTGCATCGAGCCTTAAGCATTTGACGGCAGGAAAGATAATCAGTATATCAGAATACATAATTTCCGATGGCTGCATCCCGGAGATGCGATATGCGGAGAATGGATAGGGAGATCAATGAAGGCGCTCTTGTCGAGGATATTCTCCACAGGGCCAAGATTTGCCGTATGGCCTTGTCTATTAACGATATGCCTTATATTGTACCCCTGTGTTTTGGTTATAAGGACAAGCGATTATATTTCCACTGTGCCCACGAGGGAAAGAAGATCGATATCCTAAAGCGGAATAACCGGGTTTGTTTCGAGGTCGAGGTCGATCAGGAACTGGTGGCATCAGAAGCTGCCTGTACCTGGGGGATGAAATTCAGGAGCGTGGTCGGTTTCGGAAGGGCATTTTTCATCGATGATGCTGAATCCAAGAAGCTAGCGCTCGATATCATCATGCGCCACTATTCCGACAAGCGATACGCATACGATGAGGATGTCCTGAGCAAGACCCTGATCATCGAGGTCGAGATAGACAGCATGACAGGGAAGCAGAAGGGATACTGATGCAACGTGTTAATCAAAAAGCTCAACCCTCCTGGATCTTCAGGGGGGCTAGACATTCGCGGTGTGGGCTGCTGGCCGAAATTCAGTTACGGCCAGCAGCCCATACCGCGGACCCTTACCCCCCCTTGAGATCAAAGGGGGTCGGGGGTATTGAGCTTTTGCATGCGACAGGGAGAATATGTCAAGGAGAAGGGTATGTCGGTGAGCGATGAATTTCTGCACTATGTCCTCGACCAGCTCGATGGGCTGGGGTGCCTTACGGCACGGAGGATGTTCGGGGGCGCGGGGATTTATCTCGACGGGTTCTTCTTTGCCGTCATCGCCGATGATACCGTGTATTTCAAGGTAGACGAAACAAACAGGCCCGATTATATGGCCGCGGGGATGGGGCCGTTCAGGCCATTCGAAAATAAGCCGGACGTTATGCAATACTATGAGGTCCCCATCGATGTGCTGGAAGATCGAGATGAACTCGCTGTCTGGGCGAGAAAGGCGTGTGCAGTAGCCCAAAGGGCAGCGGTCAGGAAAAGGAAGAAAAAAAAGGGGGGTACGGGATGAAACTCAAGGTGGCTACTGTCCAGATGAGCTCATCGAATAACGATTTTGAGGGGAATTGTGCACGCGCGGAGGCCCATATCCAGGAAGCTGTCCGGAGGGGGGCCAGGCTGATCCTCCTCCCGGAATTCGCCCTGGCAGGGTATACTTTTACGGATGGTATCTGGGACATGGCGGAACCCTTGAAAGGCAGGACATATCGATGGCTCAAGGGGGTGTGCGAACGGCAGAGTGCCTACATCGGGACCTGCATCCTCGAACGGGACGGGGATGATCTCTTCGATACCTTCATCCTGGCAGGGCCTGGGGAAGGCGAGTTTTGGCATCACCGAAAGATCGAGCCGGCCAGCTATGAAGCGTTCTTCTTCAAGGGCGGCGGATTGAATCCCAATGTCTTTGCCACACCGCTCGGCAGAATCGGGATCGCGATCTGCTTTGATACCACCAAGACGCATACGATTGCCAGCCTGAGGCAAGGAAGACCCGATCTCGTCCTCCTGCCCTATTCCTGTCCCGGTCTGCCGTGGTTCTGTCTTCCGGCAGACCGGCGGTGCTGGATCCGGGAATACCATGATACCCCTGCATTCTACGCAAGCTATCTCCACGTTCCGGTCGTGACATCGAACAAGACCGGTTCCTTTGCCTCCCGGCTTCCATGGATGGCTGGTCTCCAGATGAAGGTGGATTTCGTCGATCAGTCCGCGATCGTCGATCGCCATGGGAAGCTCCTCGCTGCTTTGCATGCGGGGCCGGGTGTGCTCGTGGAAGAGGTTGAAACAGGATATGGGGCGGCGCAGATCGATCCTCTTCCGCCCGGCCGGTGGTTCATTCCCTTCACGTCAACCATAAGAGCGATGATGGATGCCACCTTCCTGATCGGAGGGATAAGATATCGATTGAGCCGCAGGAGAAAAATGGTTGCCCGGCGCGTTGCGAGTAGCTGACAGGTATCCCCATAACGTAAAGGTCTATCACCCGTGCCGGATGAGGCTTACCGGGTTGAGAAATGGGCTATGGAGGAGGCCAAGGAGATCAGGAGCAGGTGCTTCAAGGGGGAGTTCATCGTCG
>CAYGVZ010000330.1:0-2998 GCA_964353475.1 uncultured Pirellulales bacterium
AGATCTCTAAGGGCGCGATTGAGGAAATACTGAAGCATCTTTACTATCAAGAGTGGGTATGGAATTATACCGAGGAATATCTTGAGACAGGTCTTGTAGATGAGCCGTACTGCGTTGAAGAATGCTCAGGGCCCGAGGAAGCCCGCGCTATGGCAGCTTGGTATCGTGAAATAATCGGGACGATTGAAGCGCAAGCCGGAATTGCTTCGCAATGTGTTAGTTTTTGCGAACATCTTAAACATTGAGGACGTGAGCTTGGATCGGCAAGGTAAGAAGACGCAAGACTCAGAAAATGGCCCAAAACTAGGAAAGGAATTACCGATGGGAAGGAAAGAAAACGACTCTCATGGTATCCTTATCGATGCCTATGCTCAGATCCTGATTCGCGGGCATAGGTAGAAATTCGTTCCCTTCTTCGTCGCACGAAAGCCAAACTTCCGAGCTGTCCCCCATTTCATCCGCAAGTTCTGAGAGGATTTGCCTGAGTTCCCCTAACTTCATATTGGAACCGAGAGCATTTGGAACAATATACATATGAATTATCCCTTTGCTTTTTAATTATATTGGATATTTGAAATTAACCGTTTTGCCAAAAGTATTTTTTAGAGGCACGATGGTCATTCCCGTAACTCCTTATGTGTTTGAAACATAACTGAAAGATGTGGGCGTGGCTTCAGACAATAGTATGCAATCGCGGAATACGTATTGCGAAACGATTTGGATGAAGCGGCCCTGAAAAAGCTAACGACTTTTGAGGATTGCAATTGACTCAGTAATCGCCTTTGACGGCGACTGCCCAAACGCTTTCAGCTAATTCCCCCTTGACCACCTTACCTGCCCCACAAACGCCGTAGTGCGGGGTGGTCATCCCCGGACGGTCTTGACAGGGGTTGCGGCAAATGATACAAAGAGAACATAAGCCGCGCAATGCGGCCGAACTTTGGTGCGGGTCGGTTTGAATGTGGCCACCCGCACCGTTTTATTGTGAAATACAAGTTGAATGCGTCTCTGTGTTTTCTCTGCCCTCAGTGGCTGCAAAAATCAGTGCTTGCCCGCCGTTCGTCTGGAGGATTTATCCGCCGTTTACCCGCCACGCGGTTTGGCGGGCAGGCGGAATCCCACCCCCAACCCCCCAAGACGCTAAGAATTTCTTTTTTGAAACAAAGCATGTAATCCGTGTGAATCCGTGAAATCCGTGGTTGACCTTTTGTGCCTTTTTGCGGTTAACAAGAATCCGTCCCCTCGGGCCGCCCCGCGGGGCCGTGTGGATCCGCCAAATCCGTGGTAAAGTGTTTTGCGTCTCTCTGCACCTACCGCGGCAATTCGGGTGTATGCGACTTGAAGAATTTAATACACTCGGCTATGTCGGGCAGCGAGTTGTCCCAGTTGTACTCGTATTCGATGGCGATAACGCCTTTGAAGTTCTGGCGTTTCAATTCCGCGAGGACGGCAGCGACATCGGCCTTGCCGGCGCCCCAGGGAACATCGTGCGCATTGGGGTCGCCGAGGGCGTTGAGGTCTTTTAAGTGCAGTGCAAGAACCCGGCCTTCGAGCGTTTTCAAGCCCGCCAGCGGGTCAATGCCGGAGCGCATCCAGTGACCCGTATCGGGACAGGCGCCGATTCGGCCGCTTCTGTTTTTACAGGCATCCATTATTATCTGCGGGTTCCAGTAGCGCGATTCGCCCTTGCGATGGTTGTGAATAGCAAGGTTAATCTCATACTCGTTGCAGAGTTTGTCAAGCATATCAAGCTGGTTGGGATCGGGTTCGCCTGTAAAGGTCTCGATACCCATTTCCTTTGCAAACTTAAATATCCTCCGGCATTTCTTTTCATCCCGCGGGAAATCACCGATATAGCAGTTGATGGTCCTTATGCCCGCCTTGCCTAATCTGTCCTGTGCCTGCTGTTTCAGCTCGCCGGGCATAACGTAGCTGAAAATAGGTTTTGGCGATTTGTCGAGTCGCTGGCCTGCCTCTTCGCCGAAGATGAATACCTCGGCGAGATTCAGCCCAAGCTGCTTTGTCTTATCAATGGCTTCATAAAACGAGAAGCGATTAAACGACCAGAATTGCACCGCCAGGCGCCAGTCAGGGTTTCCCTTTGCGTCGGTTGCGCCAATCGGCTTGGCGCTCGGCTCAGTCGAAGCATCCAAATCACCCAGGGCAAATTGAATCGCTGCGAGGAAGTGCTGGAGGAATATCTTATCCCAGAAGACGTATGGATTGTGGCCGATGGTGGTGTAATAGACGCGGCCTTTGCCGTAACTTTTCACCCACGCAACCGGGTAATCGTTATCGGGCCTGTCACACTTGCCATAAGCACGGCCCTGGTTCATATCCGTTGCGCCGACATCGATACTGAGCAGGACGTGCACCTTGTCGCGCGAATAGACATCCTGAAAGCGGAAGAACTCATCGGTAAATTCAAAGCTCTTGCCGCCGAAGGCGGCGTTCAGCGAACTGGCTGAGTCATCGAGTTTGACGATAATCTTTTCATTTGATTCTCTGTGGCTTGCGCCCTGTGCGCCCAAGATATTTCCAAATTCAGGCCAGTTGGGTTTCCAGCCCTGCAATGAAAAGGCGGCGCTCGTTCCGTGGACGCCCAACAACCCGCCGCCGTTGCGGACGAAATCGGCGAGATTCTGGCGAAGGTCCTGCTCCTCGAAGGTATTGCCAGCGGTGTTATTCATAAAAACGGCGTCAAACTGAGACAAGCTATCTTTCTTGAACACGTTGGGGTCGCTTGTGACAGTCGCTTCGAATGCGCCGGTTTTCTGGCCCATCAACTGGACGGCGAGATTCGCGTGCGGAATCGAAGGATGGCCGCCATATCCGACATTGCGGTCAAAGACAAGCAGCTTCCTCGCCTTTTTCGGCGCAGCCGGCGCGGTATTCGGGATTGCATTTTCAATACTGGCTCGCTGCTCATCAGTAACGCCTGCGGCGCGCCTGACGCCCTTAGTGCGCGAGGCATAAGAGCGCTCGTAATCAGCGAGAG
>CAYGVZ010000331.1:0-2958 GCA_964353475.1 uncultured Pirellulales bacterium
CTTGTCGATTCGCCTTGCTAATCTATCCACAACCATCTTGCCCTCACTTTCTGCCCGTCTCGACGAGCGTTTTGATAGTCGTCTTGACATTCTCCGGCAGGTCTGGCCAGCGTTCGACGACAAGGGCTAAATCGGGGTGTTTTTGCAGGATTTTGTCCAAGCCAGTGGACAAGACAGGATTCTTGTTTTCCGTAAGTGCTTTATTATCAACAGCTTGCTGTTTTTCGTTAAGGGGTTCGAATCCCCTTGGGGCTATTTGAGCTGATGATTTATGATTTCTGATTTTCGATTTGAAATCAGGAAATGGAGAATCATAAATCTAAAATCGTAAATTCTTCCGGCTCACCTGTCTTTTTTCCGCGGCAAAGCGTTTATTGCATTACAGGTCTTTGTTGCGAGCAATATGTAGGTGATGAAATGGGCGATGCCCGCTGCGAGCGCAAAGAAGACCAATGGCCACAAGAAGTATGGATAGTACATAAAGGCCTTGCCTATGTACCTGACGAACGCAACCACACATATCAGAGGAGTAGTAATGGTCATTGCGGACAGCAGGAACACAACCGCGTGTATCAGAAACAGTGTGAACGACAGGCCCCCGGTCTTTACCGAGCGCCGCTGAATAAGGGCGTTGTAATCTTCCGCAAACCCCGTGAACATATACAATGCCCAGTAGATATTGAAGACCGGAATGAATAAGAACCCAATTGCTTTAGCCGGAGAGATGGATGCCTGGCCATTCTGAATGGCGGCCCACATCCTGTAATACAGCGCAAGTTCGATTAACACGCTGCATACCAGGAAGACATCCGCTGCCGCGAAAATCGCAGTCAAAGTCGGATTAGCCCCTTTTCTTATTGCCAGCGCCAGACCCAAGAGAGCAAGTGTTCCCGCAATAATGCGCACGGCTGACCAGCAATACACAAACAGCGTTTTTGACAGCACTGGTTTTACCGCGGAGGGCGCAGAGTCCGCAGAGGTTGTTTCTGTTTTTTTCCCCTCGCCTGTTCTAAGCGGTGTCGAAGGGTGCTCTGTGGTGAGTTTTCTGACCGGCGTTTCTATTGGCCCGGGACTTTTTGCGGGGGGGGCTGCGGGTACAGCGATTTTTGCAGGTGGTGCTGCGGGCGCTACGCTTTGCGCGGGGGGTGTTACTGGTTCTGCACGTTTTGCGGGGGGTGCTACTGGCTCCGGACCCGCCAAAGGGCGAGGTCCCGCCAAAGGCGGACTTTTAGCGGGTGGTTCTACGGCTGCGGGTGTCTCTATGAATGGCTCAATAGTAAAGGGTTTGGCGCATTTGGGACATTTTGCTGTTTTACCAGCGAACTTATCGTTGACGTTGAACTTTGCCTTGCAATTTGGACACTGCGTTTTCATAACACAAACCCTCTATTATTCCCGTATCAGGACTTCATTCCTTCCTGGGCACGATTTCAAGTCCGGGAGCTATTTTACCATATTTTAGGGCGAGTCGAAGGGGTCTTGCCCTGATTTTCCTTGACCGTTACCGGCAAAAGGGTATAATGATAATCGCCTTTGGGCTCCGGTGAGCTTAGTCGAACCGCTGGGGGCAAAGGCAATTGAGGAGAAGGGTATGACAATTGAAATTCATTAGGAGGGCAATGCGATGCGAAGTGGCGCAAAAAACAAGAGGTATTCTTTCATCACAGGTGTTGGGGTCTGTTTTTCCCTTTGGGCGTTTGTTTTCCCCTTACCGTTATATGCCGCCGGAGAAATTTGGGCTTGGGGAAACAACTACGACGGCCAATGCAATGTGCCGGGGCCTAATACAGGTTTTACGGCCATAGTGGCTGGAGATAATCACTCGCTTGGCCTTAAACAAGATGGCTCTATTGCTGCCTGGGGGAGCAACGGGAACGATAAATGCAATATACCGGAGCCAAATACTAGTTTTAAGGCCATCGCGGCCGGCGCGGGGCACTCGCTTGGCCTTAAACGAGATGGCTCAATTATGGCTTGGGGATATAACGATGATGGTCAATGCAGTGTTCCGAAACCCAATACGGGTTTTACGGCAATCGCGGCCGGCTACTTTCATTCTCTTGGCCTTAAACAAGATGGCTCAGTTGTAGCATGGGGATACAACGGGGATGGTCAATGCAATGTGCCGGAACCAAATACAGGTTTTACGGCAATAGCGGCAGGTGAGGAACACTCGCTTGGTTTGAAGGCCGATGGGACGATTGTAGTCTGGGGAAGCAACCAAAATGGCCAACGCAATATTCCGTCGCCCAATACGGATTTTACTGCCATCGCGTCTGGCTATTATCACTCGCTTGGCCTCAAACAAGATGGCTCGATTGTGGCATGGGGAGCCAATTGGGACGGTCAAAGCAATGTGCCGGAGCCCAATACGGGTTTTACGGCCATCGCGGCTGGCTTGAACCACTCACTTGGCATTAAACAAGATGGCTCAATTGTGGCATGGGGAGCCGATTGGGACGGTCAACGCAATGTGCCGGAACCAAATACAGGTTTTACGGCTATCGCGGCTGGTCACGGCTATTCGCTTGGCCTCAAAGGGTGTTTATATAATCTGGCCGGCGACCTCAACGATGACTGCAAGATCGATATGCTGGATTTTGCGACGATAGCAAACAACTGGCTTGTGGACTGTATTGAGGAGTCATCTAATCCGGCGTGTGTACCTAAATAGAAATCGACTGTAGAACGATTCCTGAACCCGCCATGCTTTTGCCTGCGGTGAGTTCATCGAATCCGCCACGGGCGGACATTTATGATTTGAATCTGTGAGTCGTCCTGCGGACGACTGCTAAACACACAGGATGTATGGTCGTCGTGCAGATGACTACTAAACGAGCAGGCGATTAATGCTAAAAATCGGCAATATAATTCTTGATGTTCCATTTTTTCAGGCGTCGCTCAGCGGATACAGCGATTACGCTATGCGGGCAATTGCGCGTGACTTTGGAGCGCCTA
>CAYGVZ010000332.1:0-2951 GCA_964353475.1 uncultured Pirellulales bacterium
AAAACGGGAGGGGATGAAGCAGATGACGGAGCAGTTCGACAGGGACCTGATGGACCTGGCACAAACGGGCACTGTTCCGGCACGGCGGCTTGGTGAGAAGGGCTACGCGCACCTCAATGCGCCGATGCGGTGCTTTCATCCGGTCGCCATCATTAACGCCTGTGATGAGGAGGGGGCGATTAAGGATATGCAGAATGTCCTGCGGGTTTATCAGCCGATGGAGAGCGACGGCTACGAGTGGGGCGCGGCGTACGTCGCCGCCGTTGCACACGCCTTCAGGCCGGACGCCACCGTTGATTCGGTCGTAGAGACAGCACTGAAATACTCATCAGCCGATATGAGGAGGGAAATACAGGCGGGTCTTGATATAGCGGCCAGATTCAGCGACCCGGTCAATGAGCGAAAAGCGATTTATGAAGAGTTTGCTGGGATTTACAACAAGGAGACGTGCACCGGCTATTACGATATGTCCCGTGCACACGAATGCGCAACAATTGCCCTGTCGTTTTTCAAGGCCGCAAGAGGCAACGTCAAAGATGCGATAATCCTGGCGGCCAACAACGGGCGCGACACCGACTGCAACTGTGCGGCGGCGGGAGGATTGGCAGGCGCATTTTCCGGTATGAAAACGATACCAGCCGAGTGGATACAGACCGTCGATTCTGCCACAAAGAAAAACCCCTATACCAACTCGCAACTGACCATTGAAGAGACGGCCAAGGGTATGTACGCGGCGCTGCAGAACAAGGCCAGAAAGATGTCGGCTTACGCGGATTTGGTGAAGTCGTAAGGTCCGGCAGTCGCCCGGATAAGGCGGCCTTTGCCGCTCTCAACCCTCGCGGCCAAGTTATTCTGTCGAGATTTCGTAATAGACGGTTTTATGTTCCGGCTGCATCGTGAGTACCACGGCGTCTTTTTCGAGAGTCAGCTGGACCTGCTGGCCGCGATTGCCGACGATGTTGAGAATCCAGCATTTCATCTTGTCCGGCTGTTGGCAGCGAATAGTAACCGTACCCGTGACCGACTCAAGTATCGCCGGTGCGTTGCCGTCGTTTTTCAACCGCCAGAACGACGCATCTTCGAGTTCGGACTTCTGAGCGGTCTTCTCGTACTCCATATTGGTATTGCGGGCAGGGCCTACCGCAGTTATCAGCAGGCGCTTCGCGGACGCTATGGATTTATCCCCATCCATCGCGGTAACGTAGAGCGCGCCGAAGTTTGTCTGGCTCTCGATTTGTACGTTACCAAGTATGTGCGGCTGGGCCGACAGGAAGCCGATGACCGCCTGGGTGCGAGGGGTGTCGATGTGAACGATTCCGTTTTTGGCGTCCCAGGTCAGCTCGCCGGTAATCGAACGGGCAAGCAGCTTGTCGGCGTCCCACCATTTGCTGATGTCCCTGACGACCGGGTCGCGTTTTTCTTCCGCGAATCGATACCCCACCTTGCCGACCAG
The DNA here is from genome assembly GCA_964353475.1 of uncultured Pirellulales bacterium. Classification (GTDB taxonomy): domain Bacteria; phylum Planctomycetota; class Phycisphaerae; order Sedimentisphaerales; family Anaerobacaceae; genus CAYGVZ01. Next base: position 1,454 of record CAYGVZ010000332.1, read on the forward strand.
GGCGGCTGCGATGGGCACCGGTTTTTTGTCTGGCGTCCATTCGAATGCAGTTTGGGGCGTATAAACCGACTCAGCCACGAGCTGCGCCTCCTTTACGTCGCCTCGCAGCCACATAGTTGCGGCGGCGGGGAACTGGAGAATCTGCGGGGGGTTGCCGAACATATCGAATGAGCCGGAGCCGAGTTTCGTCTGCCAGTCGGGGCTGAAATAGCCGAACTCGAGCGAGCCGTCCCATCCCTGCATCAGGCCGTAAGCCGCCATAAGGCCGGTGCCTTCGAGCGAGTACTGATTCGGCAGACAGGTGTTCCATTCGCTTATGGTCATAGGCAGGCCGAGCACCTGCTCCCAGGCCTTGTCGGTAACGAGGTTGCCCACGCCGAGATAGATGAGCTGGTATTTATCGGCCTTGACGTCCTTTATCATCGGCAGATTGTGGAACAGGCAGGTCTTGATTTGCCACTTGAGGTTGCCCTCGCCCTGCGGGTGGTCCCAGTAGCCGTGGCGGTCAACGTAATCGAGTTTCGACTGTCCCAGCATATGTATGCGGGTGGCGAATTCGTGTCCCTGCCAGTTTGTTCCGCTGATGGGCGCCTTTACACCCGCCTTTCGCATTGCATCCCGACAGGCGGTCCAATACTTGTCCTCAAGCTCGTAATAGAACCGCATCTGGTCGAGGCCGCGCACCTTGTCCTGCGGGTTGTCCCTGAGATGCCCGGAATTAAACGCAAAGCCCGGCATCAGGCCGATACGCTGGTTCGGGTCAATGCCTTCACCTGCTTTGAGCGGGCTTTTGCCGTCCACCGCCCAGGCCTTTTGGAGGGCTTCATTGTCGCCGTACTTGGCGCGAACCCACCCGGCGAATTTTCCCTCAAGCTCGCCCTTGAAATTATCAGGCACCGTGCCCCAGAAGAGGGAATCCTCGTTGGCGATTTCTACCATCGCCAGGGTCGGGTCGTCGCAGTAACGTTTGTTTGTATATGGGTTGAGATGGGTGAAGATATCGACCATTTGCTGCTGAGTGATGGCCATAACTTTCTCGTTGAAGAACTGCGCGTAAGGGGCGGGGCCGCCCTCGGGTAGTCCCGCGATGTTATCGCCGGGTTTGAAGCGGGAAACCAGTGGATACTGCGTATCGAGAATGATGTAAATGCCGTTCTCGCCGAGTTTGGCGATGAGGTAATCGAGCCGGTCGAAACCTTCTTTGCTGTAGTCGAAGCTGGTCTTGCCGTTTCGGTCTATCAGAGAGTACAGGCCGTGCATACGTGTAATGTTGATTCCCTGTCGGCGCATACGTTTGATGGTATAAGCAATTTTTTCTCTATCGCGGCCGCCGCCTAATTGAGCGCCCCAGAATCGTACGGGCGTACCATCCTCGAAGACGAAGTTATCGCCCTTTACGGTTACAACTCCGTGCTTACCGGTCGGGGCCTCGACGAATCTGCTGCAATCGAGGACCGTTGAACCAAAATCATCTGTGGCCGGTTCCAGCGCAAACCAG
>CAYGVZ010000333.1:0-2931 GCA_964353475.1 uncultured Pirellulales bacterium
CCAACTGGCCGCTGTCATCTATCTCCACCCGCACCGCCGCCGACAACGTCTCTTCTATCCATCCGCACCGATTCGCCCGCCTGACAACATAGAAATATACTTCCCCTGCTTCGTGCCGCACAAACACCGTCGGCCTGATTTCCCCGTCATCCACTTCAGCCGCAGCCAGCACGTTCACAAAATCGACCGCTTCCCTGCTGTCGCCGCGATACAAGAGCGTACAGCCGCGCGGCCTCATCCAGAACCAGCCGCCCGACAACGCCGTCCCAATCGTGTACCCATTGGCCGTCTGTCCCGCAAACAGCGCATCTCTCAACCACACCGGCTCCATTAGCTCGGCTCCCTCGTAATACTCGACTCACTCTCTGTGGGTGTGTGAGTCATTATTACCGTCTGCCCGTCATCATCGTAATACTCGATTGCCCCGCTCACCTTGTCCTGTACCGCCTTGTTCGTCAGCATCTTTGCCGCCTTCACAAGCAGCGGACTGCTAAAATATCGATTCTCTATCGAAAATGTCGCCAGTACCGCGTTGACCGTCTGCCCGTCTATCTGTGCGCCTTCGAGCACCACTGAGTAATCGAAACCGGCCTGATAACCTGCGTCCGAAGACAGGTCTATTTCACACCGATGAACGCCCGTCACAACGTTCTCGGTATCCGTAATGCCGGATTGAAGAGTCGGCGCACCCCAGCCGCAGTGAACCTTGATTGTCCCTTTCACGGTTCTGCTGGTGCTGCCCCCTGAGCGGTTATTTGTGTCCCAGCAAAACCAAACAGTCGCTCCCGCCTTAAAGTCGCCCAAATATGGTCCCATCACACAAGCCCCTTCTCAGTTAAACCACCGTTCGTCAGCCCGCCCCCTGCCAGCGCCCGCACCCCTGCCGACTCGCCGTAGAAATCAAATTCGTATAGCCAGAAATAGTTGCCTCCGGTATGCCTGATTCTCATAGCCGTTACTATCTGCTCTGAAGTCAGGGCTATCTCACGCCATTGCCAGTAACTCCCCAGATTCCCGTCAAACAGATGATTCCACTGGCCGTTGTAATACAGGTCTATGTCCACACTCGCAGAAGCAAAACTGCTTGGCGGGATAAACCGGATTGAAAATACCCGCACCTTCGTGCAGCGAACCGGATACGGCGTATAAAGCTCTACAAAATATCCGCTGTTGCCGCCGTCACTTGCGAACGTACCTGTACTATCATCATACGCCTTCGGCTCGTCGGCCCATCTGCTGTTCGGGTCGCTAAAACTATTTGGCGAAATCCACTCGGCCATCACCTAAACCTCACACGCCCGGCTGACTTCTACGACTCCTCGGTCCAGACGCCGTTTTTGCCCGCCGTAACCCAGTCCCCATTCGAATCTGCAACAAGCGACAGGCACGCCCCGATGCTGTTCGCCGACTTGTACTTGCCCGCCGTTTGACCGCTGCTGTCCCTGATTGCCGCCGCCCCCGGCTCGACACGCAGCTCCTGCGCCGCCTGGACAGCAAACGTAAAACACGTCCCCGCAGACGCCGATGCAGGCAAAGTCAGCGTCACCACGGCGCCGGCGCCAAGATTGGTATGAACGCCCCCGGATTCAGCCGCACTCAGCACATCATCAATCGTGTGCGCCTCTATCGCCCGCCTGACGCCACCCGACCCGTACGGAATCACAAAGTTATATCCCCCTCTGCAATCGGTCAGCGAAGTAATGTCCCCGTCCGAGGTGTTTACAATCGCTAACCGAATATGCGGCGTCGTAACCATATTCGGAAATGCGCTGTATTCGTTTGTCACCAGGTTGCCTGCCGAATCCAGGTAAACGTAGATGCTCGGTTTGTCGTCGGCCAGCGTATTGCCTGATGAACCCGGATATGCCACAAGCTGTGTCCCCATCCAGAACTTGCCCGCCTTTACCCCGATGTCCAGCCCGCCCCCGTCATACACCCGCAGGGCGTTCGCCCGTCTCACTGCGAGCATAAGCCGATGCAGCATCCTGCGAAAATGCAAATAGTACGGCGATTGCCCCGTCGGTATATACTCAACGCCCGTCTCGCTGTCCGACTGCAGGTTCAACAATTCATTGTCGTTCGGATATACCTCTGCCATAATTCAACCTCTCTCGTTAACTGCCAACCTCAAGTACCAACCGATTTGTATCTTTCTCAAACGCCTCAACATCCACTCCCTCCGCGGGTCTCGCCGCCGGTATCACAGTTATCGCTCCCGTCTCGTTTGCCGCGCTTTCGTTGCCGCTCCGGTCCCTGACTTTCACTCCGAACTTGTATGTACCCGCCCCCAAAGCCGGACTTGTCCACTCGATAATATCAGCATCCACGCCAAACTCACCCTACCCAAAACTGCCTCGCCCGAATCCTGTCCCAGCCGACCAGTCATAGCCGAAATCGCTTTCTCCAAACCTGCTAAGTCCCCATCCTGCCTTATCCTGCTGGCAGGGCCATATACGCATACCTCCTATCGGCTGCCCGTAATCAACCTGTCCCGTCCCGTTATCGCAATAAACCTCGAACCTGCCGTCGGCCGGCAGACCCTGACTTCGCAGCAAACTGATTTTCACCCGCCCACTCTCGCCGAATGGCCCGTCTAACTCCGAGCTGAAATCCACATCCGCTTCGCTCGGCTCAACTGCAAAGACCTCAATCCTGACTGCCGTCTCAAAACTGCTCGGCGCCTGTACAACCAGTTCTCGCTGCTCAACATCCACCGTCGCGCCACCAGACCTGCCGTTCACATATACCTGATGCAGCTTGTCGGACCAGCTCGAATGCCACTTCACCAGTCCCGACTTCGGCGAGGCGAAAATGTCCCCATCCGCCCCAATTCCAGCCGGCAGTTCCAACACCATAACCCTGTCTATGCCTTCACTTATAAGTCCCATCCGTCCGCCGCCTCGTCATTCACGCCAACTGCCTGTACACAAT
>CAYGVZ010000334.1:0-2927 GCA_964353475.1 uncultured Pirellulales bacterium
ATCGTGAGGCCATCGACCGTATGCGGGTATTCGCCCCGGCTGCGTCTCGACCTTACGGTCAACATTCTTACCAGTCACGCCGTCAACAAGGGCGAGATAACCGTCTTCGGCGGCGAGCAGAAACGCCCGAATCTCCACATACAGGATATGGCTGACCTGTATGTCTTCCTGCTCGACCAGCCGGCGGAAAAAATTCACGGCAAGACCTACAACGTCGGCTACGAGAACTACAGGGTGAAAGAGATTGCCGAAATGGTCAGGCGAGTGGTCAACCCGGCGCTGCCGATAAAGACCCTTCCAACGGACGATGTCCGTTCATATCACGTTTCTTCAGGGAAGATAAAGAGAGAACTTGGCTTTGAGGCCAGGCACAGCATTGAAGAGGCGATAACCGAGCTTGCCGGCGCCTTCAAACAGGGCAAAGTGCCCAATGCTCTTACGGACATCAGGTATTACAACATCAAAACAATGCAGGCGGTGAAATTGAAATGACTGTCTGGGGTTTAACAAAGGAGAAGACAAGGATGCAGGTCAAGTATTCTTATCTGGCGGAGCAGTTTGGCGACCACAGGGCGATATTCAGAGAGATTGATGAGCTTATCGGCACGGGCGACTATACACTGGGCAGACCGGTCGAGGAGTTCGAACGCGGGTTCGCCAAAGTGATAGGGACAAAATATGCAGTCGGCGTAAACTCAGGCACCGATGCGCTTTTCCTGTCGCTTAAGGCCGCCGGTGTTCAGCCGGGCGACCAGGTTATTACTGCGCCCAATACCTTTATTGCAACCGTCGGCGCAATCGTAGCAGCCGGTGCAACGCCTGTGTTTGTCGATGGGACGGATGAGTTCGTCATCAATCCCGCGTTGATTGAGAGGGCGATAACGCCAAAAACCAAAGCCATTATGCCGGTGCATTACGCCGGCCATCCCGCCGATATGCCCGAAATAATGGAAACCGCCGCCAGGCACGGGCTTGCCGTTGTCGAGGACGCCTGCCAGGCAATCAGCGCCGCAATCAATGGCAGATGCGTAGGGACATTCGGCGCAGCGGCGGGGTTCAGCTTACATCCCCTGAAAAATCTTAACGTCTGGGGCGATGGCGGCATCATTATTACCAACTCTGAGCAAATCCGCGACAAGCTTGTGCTGCTCAGGAATCACGGCCTCAAGGGCAGGGACGACGTTGAGATTTTCGGTTACAACAGCCGATTGGATTCCCTCCAGGCCATTGTCGGCAATCACCTCATCAGGGACATCAACAAAATAACAGAGACCAGAATCAAATGGGCCAACAAGTTTGACGCCGCCTTAGCGAAAGTGTCCCCGAACATTACCATACCGAACAGAAGACCCAACAAGCGATACGTCTATCACTTGTATATGGTTTTTGCCAAAGACCGTGACGGGCTGCTTTCGTACCTGATTAAGAACGGGGTCGAGGCGAAGGTCCATTACCCCATACCGCTGCACCTCCAGCCCGCCGCCGCCCATCTCGGCTACAAACAGGGCGATTTCCCTGTCATTGAGGCCCAGTGCAAGTCGATTATTACCCTGCCTGTTCATCAGCATCTGACCGAACAGCAGGTTGATTACGTCATCGAAAAAATCGAAGAATTCTATTCATAGGTGGACCGTGAAAGTTCCATACCTTGACCTGCCCCGCCAGTTTCAAGACCCCGGACTTCGCAGCGTTGTAACGGGGCAGCTTGACTGTTGCCAGTTTATATTAGGGGCAGAGGTTGAAAAATTCGAGACCGCATTTGCATCGCTATGCAAGACCTCGTATGCGCTGGGTGTCAATTCCGGCACAGACGCCATATTTTTGGCGATGAAGGCGCTGGATATCGGCCCGGGCGATGAGGTGATAACCGTGCCCAACAGTTTCGTGGCCACAGCAGGCGCGATAGTGGCCGCGGGGGCGAGACCTGTTTTTGTCGATGTGGGAGCCGACTACAACATCAATGTTGACCTGGTTGAAGCCGCAATCACGGAAAGGACAAAGGCGATCCTGCCGGTGCACCTGACCGGCAGCCCCGCCGATATGCCTAAAATTGTGCATATTGCGCAGCGGCATAACCTCAATGTCGTGGAAGATGCTGCCCAGTCAGTGGCTGCTTCAATAAGAGGCGGTCCGGTCGGCTCCTTTGGTGACGCTGGTTGTTTTTCTCTTCATCCACTAAAGAACCTGAATGTATGCGGAGACGGCGGCGTCATCACAACCAGTTCAAAACAGCTTTACGAACGTCTCAAGCTCCTGAGAAACCACGGCCTGAAGAACCGCGATGAAATAGAGTTTTTCGGCTACAACAGTCGCTTAGATACCCTCCAGGCCGCCGTGGCGAATCACGTATTGAAAAACCTTGATGCTGTTATTGAGGCAAGGCAGAAAAACGCACGAATATATGATGCCGCCCTGTCGGGCCTCGCGGATTTTGTCGCTCTGCCGCCGCGAAGGGCCGACGCCGTGCACGTTTTTCACACTTACGTCATCCAGGTCAAAGACAGGGACGCCTTGCGAGAATATCTCCAGAAAAACGGGATCGAGACGAAGATTCACTACCCCATTCCCATCCACCTGCAAAAACCGTGTCGCCAGTTTGGTTATCGAAAGAGCGACTTCCCCGTTTGTGAGAACCAGGCAGAGTCGATTGTCTCTTTGCCGATTCACCAGTATCTCAGCGAGGAGCAGATTTGTTACGTTACGGGGCTGATTGAAAAATTCTACGTCGAGGCCGGCCGTACGCGTCGGACTCGTGCGGCTGCCTCCGTTCTCGCACAGCAGAGCTAATACCAGGTGCAGATATGAATACAGGATGCGTTCTAAAGGACAGTATTAAAATGGCCGGTGCAGAAACCATTCCGCAAATCTCACGGAAGATTGTGTTGGACGGTACCAAGATCGCCTGGCACCAAGACCGGCTTAAGGCC
>CAYGVZ010000335.1:0-2885 GCA_964353475.1 uncultured Pirellulales bacterium
CGGACTGCGAGAACAGCACGCCCATTTGGCTAATCTTCCTCGCTGAAGGCAGGCGGCAGTATGGGCTTCGCAAGCGTGGCTCTGGTTTACGATGACGCGGTGCGCGCCGACACCACCGGCGGGTACTGCTTGCGGGCGCTGCGGGGGCTGACTGAAGTCACCCACTTCCGCCCGGGGCAGACCGGCGAAATCCCCTCTTCCTGCGACCTTGTCCTCTGCATAGACGACGGTCTCGACTACGCGGTTCCCGCCGGTTCCCACCTCAGCGCCTTCTGGGCCATCGACACCCACCTGGACTTGGCGCGCGCGCTGCGCCGGGCGCAGCCATTCGACGTGGTCTTCGCCGCGCAAAAGGAAGGCGCGGCGCGACTGCGGGCAGCGGGGATCGCCAACTGCGAATGGCTGCCTCTGGCCTGCGACCCGCAGATGCACGGCGGCCCTGACGGCACCCAGGGCGAGCTGACGCAGGCCGAGAAGACCTGGGACGTCGCCTTTGTCGGCAACATTTTCCCCGGCCCGCGCCAGGACCTCCTGCGGGCGGTGCGAACCCGCTTCCCCAACTCCTTCATCGGCCAGGCGCCGCACACGCAGATGGCGGAGATCTACAGCCGCGCGCGCATCGCCGTCAACTGCTGTCTCAACAACGACCTCAACATGCGGGTGTTCGAGGCGCTCGCCGGCGGCGCCCTGCTGGTCACCAACCACCTCCATGACAACGGCCAGGAGGAGCTCTTTGCGGATCGCGTGCACCTGGTGGAGTATCGCAGCCCGGAGGAGGCCCTGGAGCTGATCGAGCACTACCTGCAGCATCCCGAAGAGCGGGAAGCCATCGCCGAGGCGGGATACCGCGAGGTGATCGCCAAGCACACCTACCGGCTGCGGATGGAGCGGGTGCTGGCCAGGATGGAGGAGCTGGCCGGGGAGCGGAGCGTGAGGGCGAACCCGGATGCCAAGCCCGCGTTCGCGCCGAGCGCCGAGGCTGGGCGCGCCGGCGATTCCGGCCATGACGCCCGTTACTTCCACTGGCCGCGCCCGGACCTGGCGGAGCTGGTGCCGCGCAGCGCCAAGCGGGTGCTGGACGTGGGCTGTGCGGCGGGGGTATTGGGGGAGGAACTCAAGCGCCGGCAGACCTGCGAGGTGGTGGGGATCGAGGTGAATCCCGAGGCGGCGGCGGAGGCGCGGGCGCGGCTGGACCGGGTGATCGAGGGTGATGTGGAGGCCTTAGATTTCGCCGGGCTTGGCGCCTTCGATGCCATCGTCTGCGGCGACATCCTCGAGCACCTGCGGCAGCCGGAGGAAGCGCTCAAGCGATTGCGCGGAGTGCTCAGCCCCGACGGGGTGCTGATCGCCAGCTTCCCCAACGTGCGCCACATGGAGGTGGTGCAGCGGCTGGTGGAAGGCAACTGGACCTACGAGCCGGCGGGGCTGCTGGATCGAGATCATCTGCGTTTCTTCACCCGCCGCAGCGCCGAGCAGCTGCTGGAGCGGGCGGGCTTTCATCTGGTGGAGATGCGCGCGGTGCCCGGCCAGGGATACACCGAATGGGAGCGAGCGGGGCGGCCGGGGGAGATTCGCGCTGGGCGCCTGGGGATTTCGAACCTGTCCGCGGCGGAGGCGCAAGAGTTCTTCGTAGAGCAGTGGCTGGCGGTGGCGAAGCCAGCGCCGGTGGCCGACCGCGGCCTCACCTCCATCATCATCCTCACCTGGAACCAGCTGCCGTATACGCAGCTGTGCCTGGAGAGCGTGCGCAAGCACACTCATCTTCCCCATCAGCTGATCGTGGTGGACAACGGTTCCACGGACGGGACGCGGGAATGGCTGGAGCGCCAGGGTCACCTGCGGCTGATCGCCAACCCCAGCAACCTCGGTTTCCCGAAGGCGGCCAACCAGGGGCTGCGAGCCGCGAACGGGGAAAACCTGCTGCTGCTCAACAACGACACGGTGGTGACGCCCGGGTGGCTGCAGCGGCTGCTGGAGGGGCTGTATGCGCGCCCGCGGGTGGGGATGGTGGGGCCGGTATCCAACTTCGTATCGGGGGAGCAGCAGGTGCCGGCGCCCTACCAGAACCTGGTGGAGCTCGACGGCTTCGCCTGGGAATGGGGAAAGGCGCATCGCGGCCAAGCCGCGCCCAGCGACCGGCTGGTGGGCTTCTGCCTGCTGATGAAGCGGGAGGTGATGGAGCGCATCGGGCTGCTGGACGAGCGCTTCGGGGTGGGTAACTTCGAGGACGACGACCTGTGCCGGCGGGCGGCCGCCGCCGGTTACGAGCTGCTGATCTGCCGGGATGCCTTCATCCATCACTTCGGGGGGCGCACCTTCATCGGCAACCAGCTGCTGGCGGGGCAGATCATGCGGGATAACCAGCGCCGGTACGAAGAGAAGTGGGGGGCGGAGCCGGCAGCGGCGTCCCCGCCGGCGGCCCCGGCAGCCTCGGCATCACCCGCCTCGCCCGCGCCGTCCTCACCGTCCCCGGGGCCCACGAGCGACGGAAAGATCAGCGCGCCCGACCAGGCGTGGAGCATCGGCCGCCACGCCGGCGGCGGGCTGCTGCTGGAGCCCACTCGCCCGGCTATCTCCCTGTGCATGATCGTGCGCGATGAGGAGCGCCATCTCGGGGATTGCCTAAACAGCATCCGCCCCCACGTTGACGAGATGATCGTAGTGGACACGGGTTCGACGGATGCCACGCCGAGGATCGCCCGCGAGCTGGGCGCCAAGGTTATCGAAGTCCCCTGGGCGGACAGCTTCTCCGCCGCGCGCAACGTCTCGCTGGAGCATGCGGGCGGCGACTGGATCTTGTGGCTGGATGCCGATGACGTGGTTGATGCCGACAGCGGTGCGGCGCTGCGCCGCGCGGTGGAGCAAACCGACGACAAGGTGCTGGG
>CAYGVZ010000336.1:0-2821 GCA_964353475.1 uncultured Pirellulales bacterium
GCTCGCGGTTTACGCCGAACGCCGCCCACAAAAGATTAGAGAGCATCTGCGGCGGGAGTTTATCCGGCTTGATACTGCGGTTGGTTCTTCTTTCCTTCAGCGCCGCCAGAACGCTTTTGCCGCCGTCTGTTTCGGGCTTCAAAAGCACTATCGGCTGAAGCTCCTGCGCGGGACTTGGCGGTGTGTTGGCATCCTGGGAATGAACGGGCGTTGCGACGCCCAGCACAGCCAGGCCCGGTATGGCTTTTATGAATGTTCTGCGGTTCATAGGAACCTCCAATCTTTGTTCTATTCAAGAGCAATTCGTTCTTATTTTGGATACCCTACGGTCTGGGCGAGAACCACCTGTTCGGGCTTAACTTTAATGACTTCGCCGAATTTTTTCTGGTCGATGATTCCCCGCACCGTTGAGGCCAGCCCCTCTGAGGCGCAGTACAGATACACGTTCTGGGCCAGGAAGCCGACTTCACAGTGCACCCAGAGCGTCCGCTTTTCATCCGAAACCTGCTGCGCGCGGGCATTTTGCCAATTCTTGAGATTGAGGACATAAACGAGATTGACCGGTGCGATATATACGAAGTCCTGCGTGCCGGCGGCTTTTCGGAAATCGCCTTTTGCGACGAGCGTAAGCTGGTGCTTAGCAACATCATACAGATAGACGCCTTCTGGCAGGACTACATAGATATCAACGGCATAGAGCGCCATAGCTGCGGGACAAGTGCGTTTGCCATCCGGCCTGTTCGCGCCGTCAGCCGCCCAAAGCAGGTCGGACAACTGCTGCAGGGTGAGTTTCTTGTCTGAGATATTCCGCTGCGTTTTTCTGTTCTTGAGCGCCTGCATTAAGGAAAGGCCTTTGTTCAGGTCAGGGGGATTGAGTTTAATTACCTCGGTATCCGGCTGCGGCGTCTGCGTGGAGGCGGACATGGTGTTTGAGTCCTGTGAGAGGGTAGATTTTGCGGCTGCCAGCACGGTAAGACCCGGCACGGCACTTAAAAATGTTCTGCGATTCATACGATTCTCCAATCTGCGGTTTTGTCTGTCGGCGTTTTAGAATTAACGGACTGCATAGGCGTCATATTATCAGAGTCCCAGTTCTTTGTCAGCAGCCAAAAGTCCTGTATTTCCCGGCCTGGATTTGTTAATCTATATGAACCCACACGAGAAGGATAAAAAGATGCGATTACAAATGAACAGACGTCGATTTTTGAAGCATACCATTGGGGCGGCAGCCATCGGGTTTCCGGCCGTCATTTCCGGCAGGGTTCTTGGTGCAGGCGGCACGACGCCGCCGAGCGAGAAAATTGTTATGGGCAGCATCGGTGCAGGCGGGATGGGCGGCGGACATCTGCGAACCTTCCTGGGGCAGGATGACGTTCAACTGGTCGCCGTGTGTGACCTCTTTGAGGAACGGCGCAACCGAGCGGTCGAACGAGTGAATACCAAATACGGGAACAATGCCTGCGCTGCGTATCGTGACTATCGCGAGCTGCTCGCGCGGCCGGACATTGACGCGGTGTGCATTGCCACGCCGGACCACTGGCACGTTCTGATTGGAATCGAAGCGGCAAAAAACAAAAAGCATATGTATTACGAGAAGCCGCTGGCCGTGAGCATCGCCGAGTGCCAGGCCATACGATCGGCTGTTACCGATGCAGGCGTTGTCTTTCAGTTCGGCACTCAGCAGCGTTCCGAAAACACGTTTCGCCAGGCGCTCGACCTGGTCCGCGCCGGACGCATCGGAAAACTTCAGACAATTATGCTCGGCAGCGCCAGTTACGAGCAGGAGCCGCTGCAAAAGACACAGCCCGTGCCCGCGGGCTTCGACTATGATATGTGGTTAGGCCCCGCGCCCGTTGCGCCCTATTGCGAACTGCGATGTACCCGCCAGTGGACGCTGCTGGCCGACTACTCTCTGGGCTGTATCGGCGGCGCGTGGGGTATTCATCACGTGGATATCGCCCAGTGGGCCGCAGGAGCAGACGACACCGGCCCCGTTGAAGTCGAGGGTACAGGGACAATCCCCGACGGATTCTATGACACGCCGCAGCACTTCACCATCGAGCACAAATATGCCAATGGAATCAAGATGATTCACATGGACCAGCACACCGCCCGCGACGTCGCGGAGCAGTTCAAACTCGCTTTGATGGGAATTCTGTTCATCGGCAGTGAGGGCTGGATTTACTCTGCGCGCGGATTTTTCGATGCCGAGCCCAAATCGCTCACGCGGGTGCCGAGCGGCGCGGAAGGTCTTCGGCCAATGCGCGGCGGCCACAACCGAAACTTCCTCGATTGCATCAAGAGCGGGCGGAAAACTGTCTCGCCTATCGAGGTCGCGACCCATTCTGACATTGTTACCCACCTCGACTATATCGCGGTGAAACTCGGAAGACGACTCCGGTGGGACCCGGCGAAAGAACAATTCATAAACGACGCCGAGGCGAACCGAATGTTATCGCGCCCGATGCGAAGCCCGTGGCATCTATAAGCCGCCGTGTCCGGCTAATCGGGCTTCTGGGCAAGCGCACGCTCAATTACAGGCCTGAGCAGCTCATTCCATTTCTGGTAACCCTTGTTGTTCAAGTGAAGCTTGTCATCGAGGAAATAATCGGGGTTGGGTTTGCCTGCGTCGTTCAGTAGTACCGAACCGGCATCGACGAAGACCAGCCGGTCACCTTTCTCGCAAAACAGCCGAATCATCTCATTTGCCTGCTGCGCCGCGGGCCACAGTGACCAGCGGCTTTCGCTTGGTTTTATGCTTATGAAAATGATTCGCGTTTCGGGCGTCTCGGCGCGCACCATTTCCACAAATCGCTTGAAG
>CAYGVZ010000337.1:0-2809 GCA_964353475.1 uncultured Pirellulales bacterium
CACCGAAACCTGCAAAAGGTTTTATTATTCTGTTGGAACAACTACAAAATTCTGATCTTCGTGAACAAATCAATAAGCTACTGCAATTTGCAAAAGAAAACAGTGATCGATGGGAACAAGATAAACGCTAACTTGTATTCTTCTGATTTCTGCTTGTCCTTGTTAATTTAGCTTTGAGAAGAAAACACAGGGCAAAATATCTTTGAGTGTTGATGCTCGCTTTTTCCCTCGCTCTTTTTACGTTTAATCGCTTCGGATTTTCTCCAGAGTTTTCATTACCGATACAAGTTGTTTCGTCTTTTTTACTTAAACAGTCCTTCTCGTATCGAAATCCCTGTTCCATGAGTCTCGGAAAAGTAAATTCTTGATAGCTCAAGGTGAATTTTGTAAAATTATTGAGGTCGTACGGAGAAAATTATGTTCTGTAACCGTTTAAATGGGAAACGTCAGTTGAAAAAGAAGCATTAAGTTAATGCCAACCCAATACCCTAACCCAATGCCAAAAAGGAGAAAAGTATGAGAGTAATAATTCAACCCAACTACGAGCTGGCGTCAAAATGGGCGGCGAACCACGTCGCACAAAAGATTAACGAGTTTAAGGCCGCGAAGGCGAAGCCCTTTGTGCTGGGACTGCCCACCGGGTCATCGCCGCTGGGAATGTACAAGGAGCTGATTAAGCTCAACAAGGCGGGCAAGGTAACGTTCAAGAACGTCGTTACCTTCAATATGGATGAGTACGTCAAAATCCCGCAGGACCATCCCGAAAGTTACCATTCGTTTATGTGGAACAACTTCTTCGGTCATATTGATATACCCAAAGAGAACGTCAATATCCTGGACGGCAACGCCCGCGACCTTCCTGCCGAGTGCGAAAAGTACGAAGAGAAGATGAAAAAGGTCGGCGGCATACAACTGTTTGTCGGCGGCATCGGGCCAGACGGCCATATCGCCTTTAATGAGCCGGGGTCTTCGCTGTCATCGAGAACCCGCGTCAAAACGCTCACGCAGGATACCATTATCGCCAACTCGCGATTCTTCGGCGGCGACGTCAATAAAGTACCGAAGACCGCCCTGACGGTCGGCGTGGGAACGGTGATGGACGCCAAAGAGGTGATGATTATCGTCAACGGCCATAACAAGGCACGCGCGCTGCGGCACGCAATCGAAGAGGGCATCAATCATCTCTGGACAATCAGCGCCCTGCAACTGCATCCCAAGGGGATGATAATCTGCGATGAGGACGCGGTAATCGAGCTGAAGTACGGCACGGTCAAGTACTTCAAGGACATCGAGTCGGCTAATCTTTAACCCGTGAGATAGAACGACGGACATAACAATCGATTTCGTTGATTTGTTATCTCACGGGTTGAACCCGGCAACGCTGTTGAAGTAGTCGTCCGGTATCCGACCCGCCTTGACTCGCCGGTCCAAGCGAGGCAGGTGCGGATTGTCAACCGCTGTGCAACAGAGGGTCAATCACACCCATACTCGTTCGGGTCGTAGCCAAGCTCGCCCCAGGCGTGAATCTGCGCCCACTCCAAATCCTTGTTGCACTGCTGAAAAAGAAGCAGCGTCCAGTCGTCATCGCCAAGCGCAGCACGCTTTGCGAGGTTAATCGTTCGCTTATCGGTCCATTTGCGGTACTCGGCGTGCCCGTCGGCAAATGAAAACGTCGCGCCGTTGTCGTGCCGCCAAGGCGGGGGGTCCCACCACTCCGGTTGACTATAGGGAAGCGTCCAACTGTCAACATTTATGCGGCCCTCGTCAACAAAGACAAACCGCTCACTCGGTTCGTGGATGTCCGTCAGGTACTCAATCACATCGCCAAGCGTCTGCGATGACGGGGGTTCGTTCTTCTGCCAGCTTGCTGCTCCGAACATCGCGTCAACGATTGAGTAATTGAGCATTTCGCAGCCATCCGCCGTGGGGCACCTGAACACCTTGACATCGGGGCAATATGCATAGAGCAGGTTGGTTCCGCGAATCTGGACTATGCTGCCGTTTTGCAAGCGAACCGTCGTCAAATCATTCGGCCCTTTGAGCATCGCAATCTGGGCGTCAACATCACAGCTCTGTATCCAGTCCGGCATTTGAAAGACATTGCCCACCCAGGGTTTGATTTTGCCGTCGCTCGGGGAACCGCCAGGTCCCTGGCCGGTTAATGTGCGGCTGTCTTTTGCGAAGCCCTGGCTGCCGTTGACCAACAGGCCGCCATTATCTTCTGCATATCTTTGCCAGGCGTCAGTAAGGTCCTTAAGGTTGTTGAAACAAACCTGCCTTTTCGCTCGTTCGCGGGCGGTGTTGCCGATAGCGCCGATATTGACAACCATAAACACAACTGCTGCAATGAGGACAGCGATATCTGTTTTTGTCGGTGTATTCGCTTTCATATTTAGTGCTCCTGACTGAGCCAATAGTCGGCAAGCAAGACAAGGTCGGCCAACTGCCCGTACATATTTCTGTCCAAATCGCCCGTAAGGAACTCATTTGTGAAGTATTGCTCATTGAGGCAGTTCGAGGGCTGGAACGGGTCTGGCGGACAATCGCCGTAATCGGCGCCCAATAGTGCAAAGTCGGCAAAGTTGATGTGCCAGTTGCGGTCGATGTCACCGATGCGGCCAAGGGCCGCCGGCCTTCCCGCACAGCCGGTACCTTCGATAGCCCATATCCGGTTATTCGCATCACTGACTATCAAAGTGCCGTTGCCTGCTATGACGGGATACCGCAGGGGGGTGCCGCTTTTGAAACGCGATACCTCGCCTTTAGCCGGGTCAACGACGCACAGATACCCGTCATCGGCGGCGGCATA
>CAYGVZ010000338.1:0-2789 GCA_964353475.1 uncultured Pirellulales bacterium
TCATCATTTCAATCGGCAGGTTTACGTTTGGCATCAGAACATAACCGTTCTCATCTGCTTCGGGATGCCCGGGGTCGAGAACCCTGCTGAAATCGCTCATGTCCTTCGCGATTTTTTCAAGCTCGACTCCGGCAATATCGTCGCCCTCGCTCCTGAACAGCGCTTCCAGCCGGCGGTATGGTTCTCCTTTGCCCGCATCGGTTGTTCTGGCGTTGGCGATGTTTGACGTGATGACCTCCATCTGCTTGCCCTGTGCGCGCAAACCTGATATCGCGATATCCACCGGCCCGAATACGTTATCGACTTTCATTTGCCGACTCCTCATCTGTCGCAGACCGCCCGCTACTTAATATTCATTGCCTGCTCAAGCTGGGCATATTTCTTTTGCAGCAATCGCGTGTATGCCTTGTGCTTCAGCGTATTCTTCACCATTTGTCCCACTTCCGCCTCGAGCGTTACATCGTTGCCGTTTGTCTTGACGGTGGTATTTCGCGGCCGATAAATCTCCGCCTTGATTTCCTCGGGGTCGATATCTCCGCCCGACTCAATTGCCTTGGCAAGGGCCTGCTCAAACTTCACGTCAGCCCGTCTGTAGCCGGGCGTCTCGATGTTCGCTACGTTGCCTGCGATGACCCTCTGGCGCAGCGTCTCCGCCCGCAACCCCGCCTCCAGCAAATCCATAACCTGGCTTATTTTCGCCATTTCCTGCCTCAACAACTGCGCAGACCAAACCACCTGCTTATGTGTAAACTGCAAGAATCGTGCCAACACCTTGCTGGGGCTGCACTTGGGCAAGGCAGGCCTGCTTTTCAAGCCGGCAACCGCGGTATCGACGAAGAACACTCTCCCCACTCCACGGCTGCTGCGTCAGGTTTCTATACACCACTGTTTGTTTCTGTACAGCCAGGCGGTTCGTAGCCATGCTTGCCCCAGCATCGACATCGCAGCGGCAGTTACTTCCCCGCAACGGCATATTCTGCCGTCACAACGCCGCGACCCAGCATCAGGGGTAAATGGACATTGCCCATTATGTGTTCCTAAGTTCTGATTTAACAAGCAGATACGCTGTGTGCCTACTTGCCTGCTCCAATGGCACGCCGATTGCTCTTGTGATGTCTGAGGCATTGTCTATGGACGTAAACTTGCTGACGCTAAATAGTCTGCTCACGGCGAATCTGGCCCATCCACAGGTGAGGGTGGGTTCTGCCGCTGCAACTGGCGAGATGTCGGTACCGCGGGACAGTTCCGCTGATGCTGTTGGGCACGCTGAGGGTGACAGTGCATCCGAGCGTTTGACAGTTCGTAAGGGCGAGACCCTAACAACCGATAATATCATTGCTTTCAGCCAAATTCTTGCGCAGAGTGTGGCCGAACCCCTGTCTGCGGATTTTGCTGCCGGCGGGTCAATACCGAATGAACCACAAGTCGGGCCAGAAGTTGCTGAGGGGGGACTGAATAGTGGGCTGCCGGCGGTTATGTTGATGCCCATCCAGTTGCCAGGCGTATCGGATGCCGTAACCGGGTTAATCACGCAACCTGGTCAGGCGGCAAGCAGCCCGGCTGGCTCACTTGCAGGGGAGACGAAAGGGTATGCTGTTCAGGATGGCATCCGCGCTGCCGAGGATACCGCTCGACTAATAATCACCCAAACCGAGGGGGCAAACGGGTTTGCGAGTGTTCCCACAGGGCAGTTGCAGTTTGTCGGCAATGTACAGCCGGCGGCTGAAAGCAGCCGGTCATATACAGGAGTAATTCAGGCCGAGCAAGTTCAGTCGGCCGATTCTCAGGCAAGCATCGCCGGCAGCGAGCAGGCAGCTACACAAATCGCCGCTCGGCCGTCAGTCGCCACATCCGCCAACCAGCCGATAGCACAACCCTTTAACGATGGACAGTATGTTCGCCTTGATGAAACTTCAGCAGATACGATTGGCGACAGTCCTTACAAGTCCGGCTTGGCGATTCTCGGCAACAGCGATGCATCGGCGGGCGTTCTGCAACCAGACGCCGATACCGGTTTATTGCCCGCACGTGCCGCATTGTTTGAGGGTAGTGAAGAGCATATCGGGTCCCCCCGGGCTCGGTCTGCGTCTGAAGTTCCGGGCAAGGCAAATGCTCAAAAGCAAAACACCCCGGTACAGACGAACCAACAGTCCTCTCCCGACGGCGCAGCCGGTTTTGTCCAAGTCAGCGCATCCGCTCAAAAAGAGCTGTCCTCTCAAATGCCGCCCGGCGGTGAAGGCCAAAAGAACAATAACTCGGCGCCTACGGACAACCCGGCGCAGTCGGCAAACAACGGGATGGCTCTGGGGCAAGACATCCAGACGATTGTCCGCCAATATACCCCGGTTGCCGCTCGCACGGGGCGCGGCGGCGAACAGGGTATGCCCGATGACCTGGGCGCAACGCTGAGAGAACAGATACAGCAGTCCGTCCGCGATTCGCTGCAAGGGGGTATTCACCAAATCACGATACGGCTCAATCCCCCCGAACTGGGGCGGGTAACTATTCGCTTCCGGCAGGATGGCGGCGACATTACGGCAGCGCTTGAAGCCGGCAGAGTCGAGACAAGGGCCGAGATACAAAATGCCATACCTGAAATCATTCGGAATCTGCAGCAGGCGGGGATCCAGATAAAACAGCTTGATGTGTCGCTGGCTGATACGTCGTCTGCCGGCCAGGGGTCGTCAAGAGAGCAGCTTGGCCAGGATGCCTGGCTTGGCGGCCAAAATGCGCCATATTCAGACGGGGACAGGGGCGATTATAACCAGTGGACCGACGTCCATTATCAG
>CAYGVZ010000339.1:0-2779 GCA_964353475.1 uncultured Pirellulales bacterium
GGCTTGGTATAGCGACAGGCGTCAAGGCGACAGCCGGCGCTTACGGCAACACGACGGTTACTGTCGGGTCATCTTCGCGCAAGGGCATGATGAGCATCGCCGTCAAAGGAGGCTAATGAATGAACCTGAGGGCGCCTGGCATCAACATACTGTTACGATTTACAACAGCGGCGAAAACCTTTGGATTGACGACGTAAAGGTCACCGTCCAATAGGCGGCGACTTGCAAAGCTAAAGAACGGCCCGGGCAGGGCGGGCAGCTTGCTCGCCCCGCCCGGCCAATGCCTTTATGTTTTCGCCCTGGAAAGGAGGTGAAGAAAACAGGGTCTGCAGAGCACGCTAAACATCTGTGAGCAGTAGTGTGCAATGGGCACTTAATATAAGCAAGTCAACAGGATATCGAGGAGAAAAATTATGTGTAAAAAATTTCTGATTTCTATTGTTTCGCTGCTTTGTTTGACATCTTTGACCTTTGGCGCCGATGCAAACGTCTCCCAGACATCAACAGCTCCCGTCATCGACGGGACGGTGGACGCCGCATGGTCCGGCGCCGCCGAATACGTGATTGCCAACGTTATCGGCGGGACCGTCTCATCCAACGCGGACCTGTCAGGCACCTGGCGCGCAATGTGGGACACCACTAATCTTTATTACCTGGTGGACATCAACGACGACGCCTTGACGAATGATTCAACAGATTCCTGGGACGATGATTCGGTCGAACTGTATATCGACGCCGACAACAGCAAGGGTACATCCTATGACGGAGTTGACGATTACCAGCTCGTCTTCCGATGGAATGACGCGACCATTCACCTCGGCGTCAATTCCGCCACAAATATCACGGGCGTCACCTTCGCAATGGTCGCCAGAACAGGCGGTTACAGGTTCGAGGTGCGGATACCCTGGTCCACGCTGGGTGAAACGCCGACAGTCGGTAAGCTCATCGGGGCAGACATTCACGTTAACGACGACGACGATGGCGCCGCCCGTGACGGCAAAAAGTCCTGGTTCGCTACTGCCGATAACTCCTGGACCAACCCCAGCACCTTCGCAACCGCATCGCTCACCTCTGCACTGCCGCAGCCCCCGGGACAGGCGAGCAGCCCGTCCCCTGCCAATGGTGCAACGAGTGTGAGCACAACGGCAGACCTGTCCTGGACAGCGGGCAGCGGAGCGACTTCGCACGATGTGTATTTCGGTACACTGACCAGCCCGCCATTCATAGGCAACCAGGCCGGTACTACTTACGACACCGGCACAATGGCTGTGGTTACTACTTATTACTGGCGTATAGATGAGAAGAATGCCGGCGGTACGACTACTGGCACTGTCTGGAGCTTCACGACCGCAGGCGGAGCAGCAACACCGACGTTCGTCGCGGCCGGGGCCGTCTCATCCGGCACGGGAGCAATCACACCAGCGCTTCCTTCGGGCATCACGGTGAACGACATTTTGTTGCTGTCTCTCGAGACGGCTAATCAGGCCATCTCGATTTCTAACCAGAACGGCGGGACATGGACTGCCGTTACTAATTCGCCGCAGGGAACCGGAACAGCCGGCAACACCAGTGCTACCCGACTTACGGTCTTCTGGTCGCGGTATAACGGGACGCAGGGTGCTCCGACTACTTCCGACTCTGGTAACCATCAGCTTGGCAGGATGATTGCCATTCGTGGCGCCCCCACCTCCGGTAACCCCTGGGATGTTACGGCCGGTGGTGTTGAGAGCACTGCGGACACCAGCGGCAGCATACCTGGAGCGACCACAACAGTCGCCAATACCCTTGTCGTGGCGGCCATTGCTACGGCTCTGCCAGACGCGACCGGCACGGCAAACTTCTCGGCATGGGCAAACAGCAACCTGACAAGTGTCACCGAGCGTACTGACAATACTGTAACCGCAGGCAACGGCGGCGGACTTGGTATAGCAACAGGCGTCAAGGCGACAGCCGGCGCTTACGGCAACACGGCTGTTACGGTTGGGTCATCTTCGCGCAAGGCAATGATGAGCATCGCGGTCAAAGCCGCAGAGGGCGGCACTCCGCCCGGCCAGGCGAGTAACCCCGGCCCGGCCAACGGTGCTACGGGTGTCAGCGTAACCAATGACCTCAGTTGGACGGCTGGCTCCGGTGCGACTTCCCACGATGTCTATTTCGGCACTGCGTCAACACCGCCCTTCATTCTGAACCAGACCGGCACAACTTATGACACCGGCACAATGGCCAACAACACCACCTACTATTGGCGCATTGACGAGAAGAATGCTGCCGGCACAACAACAGGTATTGTCTGGAGCTTCACAACGATTGTCGCAGCGCCCGGCCAGGCGAGCAATCCTTCGCCTGCCAACGGTGCAACGGGTATAAGCACCACCGCAGACCTGTCCTGGACTGCCGGTTCCGGTGCAACTTCGCACGATGTCTATTTCGGCACGGCCTCGATCCCCCCGTTCATTCAGAACCAGGCCGGCACAACCTATGATACCGGCACGATGGCAAACAGCACGACGTACTACTGGAGAATCAACGAGAAGAACGCCGGCGGCACAACCACGGGGACCGTGTGGAGCTTTACTACGCAGACAGTTGCAGCCCCCGGCCAGGCGAGTAATCCTTCGCCGGCCAACGGTGCAACGGGTGTGGGTACGACAACCGACCTGAGCTGGACGGCTGGTTCCGGCGCTACCTCGCACGATGTTTATTTCGGCACGGCAAGTCCCGGTACGTTCCGCGGCAATCAGGCCGGCACAACCTATGATACCGGCACGATGGCAAACAG
>CAYGVZ010000340.1:0-2765 GCA_964353475.1 uncultured Pirellulales bacterium
TTTTGCAAAGACAGGTATTCATCTATTACCACATAAGCCAAAGGAGGATATGCCATGCCTGAATTTCCAAGACCCATCACAACGCCGCCCGACAAAGACGAACTTGCCGGGAGGCTCGCGAAGGTTCGCGCCCGCATGGAAAAGAACAGCCTCGATTATTATGTCTCCTTCGATCCGGTCAATATTTACTACCTCACGAACTTCGCCAACAATGTCCACGAGCGGCCCTTCCTATTGATCATCCCCAGCAAAGGCACGCCCATAATGGTTTGCCCATTGCTGGAGTCATCCCATGTGAAAACGCGGGCGCGGTGCGATCTGGAATATGCCACCTATTACGAGTTCCCCGCACCGCAGGGACAGAACTGGTTCGATGTATACAGACCCCTCATCGGGAAGGATGCGAAGGTCGGCATCGAATCCGCGCTTCCGGTAGGCATTGCCAAAGAAACGCCGGGAAATCGCATGGACGTGGATATCATAGACGATGTCCGTCTCGTGAAGACCGCATACGAGATCGGGCGCACCGTGCACGCCTGCTCCATAATCAACGAGGGCCACCGGAAGCTGCTGGAGATTACGCGACCGGGCGGCATGGAGGTGCTCATCTACGGCGAGATTGTGCGTCTCATGATGGGAAAGGCGCTCTCTGATATTCCCGAGGCCAATCTCATCGTTTCCAGGTTCGTCGGTGCGGTGTGGCCGCCGTCCATATCGCACGATCCGCACATAGTGCCGACGCCCTTCACGACCATGGAGGCGGGGGGACCGCATGTGTCGATCGTCTCGGCCCAGGTGAACGGTTACGGGGTGGAGGTGGAGCGCACATTCTTCCTGGGCTCCGTACCGGCCCATGCCCAAAGGCCGTTCGAGGTGATGATGCAGGCGCGTGCGCTCGCCTACGAACTGGTCAAGCCGGGCGCCGTGCTGGAGGAGATAGACCGCAAGGTCAGGCAGGTCATCATCGACGCAGGGTATGAAAAAGGCATTCTTCATCGTACCGGGCACGGCCTGGGCATTACCGGGCACGAGGCCCCCTATGTGGCGCTCGGCGACCGGCGCAAGCTCGAACCGGGCATGCTCATCAGCATCGAGCCGGGAATCTATATACCCGGCGAAGGAGGCTACCGCCATTCCGACACGGTGCTCATCACCGATGCGGGATATATGCGCCTTACGGACGCGCCGGACACGCTCGCAGAGCTGACCATCGCCCTTTAAGAAAAAAATGGATAGTGCAAGAGGTCTCTATGTCCCCTGAAGAAAAAAATGGAAGCATGCCGCCTGTCACGCAAGCAGCCGCCGTCTTCACGCTCGTCGTCGTCACGCTCTTGTACATCATCAACTACATGGACCGCATGGTGCTCTCGGCCACGCTTCCTCTGATCAAGGCCGATTTCAAGCTGACCGATACCCAGTGCGGCTGGCTGGGCACCATCTACTTTGTCATTGTGGCCGTCCTCACGCTGCCTGCGTCCATACTCTGCGACCGATGGAGCAGGAAGAAGCTGATTTCCATCATGGCGCTGCTGTGGAGCGCCGCAACCTTTCTCACCGGCATGGGAACGACATTCATGCATCTATTCAACGCCCGCGGCGGCGTCGGCGTCGGCGAGGCGGGGTTTGCGCCCGGCGGCATCGCCTATGTCTCGGGCTCCTTCAGGGAGTCGGTGAGGGCCAAAGTGCTTGGCGTCTTCAATCTGGGCCAGCCGCTGGGCTCGATCCTGGGCATCGTGCTCGCCGGGGTTGTGGCGAAGGCCGACATATTCGGCACCGGCTGGCGGGGACCATTTTATCTCTTTGCCATCCCCGGGGTCATTCTCGGCATCCTGGTGCTTTTCACCAAAGACTATCCCACGGTCAGCATCAGGTACGGGGGTGAGGGAAGAAAGCTCTCGGTATGGCAGGGGCTCATGACCGTGCTGAAAACCCCCACCCTGCTTTTTACCTACTTTGGCGTTGGCGCCATGAGCTTTATCGGCGGCGCAGTGGGCCACTGGCTTCCCACGTATTTTATGCGCAGCCGGGGCGTGGATGTCGCGCGTGCATCTCTCATGATGGGAGGCATCATCATCTTCGCCGTCATAGGGCCTGTTCTGGGCGGGATTTTAGCGGACAGGTGGCGCAAAAAGAGGGGCAATGCCAGGCCGCTCACGGCAGCCATCATCGCGCTCCTGTGCGGGATTTTTCTCTACGCCGGATTCTTGATCGACATCGCGGGCATACAGTCCATATCGTACGTCGTCTTCGTCCTGGTTGGGATTCTCATGTTCGCCTACACTGCGCCGGCCTATTCGGTCAGCCAGGATCTCGTGCCGGAAGGGATGCGCAGCATCAGCATGGGGATCCTTGTGCTCATTACTTACGGGACGCTCGCAGCCTATGCCCCGGTGGTGGTGGGCTGGCTGTCGGACTTTTTCGGCACGCCGGGGAATCCGGACCTCACGGCGGCCTTCATGTTCGTCCCTCCGGTGGGGTTCCTGGGGGCTTTCCTTTTTTACCTGGCGTCGCGGTTTCATGACCGGGACATGAAAAAACTTACCGGGTGATGAGAGGAAAAGCAGGCAGCCGAAAGAGGTGGTGGCACTATCCGGCGCCGAGGCTATGGACAACCTGAAGAATCGGAGTTGCCCTTGGCGCGTTTTACCTTTTACAGAAAATATAAGAAAGAACCGGACAATATCAGGGTTCAGGATAATATTGTTTTTGCTTAATCTCGTTTAGGGTCAATTCCCCGCAGCTTGCTGCGAATAACCTCTTCAACT
>CAYGVZ010000341.1:0-2762 GCA_964353475.1 uncultured Pirellulales bacterium
GAGGCGCAACAGAACAAAACAATTGCGGAAGAAGTCAACAAGGCAGTGGAGAAGAAACAAATTGCTGCAGTGCCCGACAACCTGAAATGGGCGGAGAAAGTCAAGATAAGCGGGGACATTCGATACAGGCATGAGTCCATCGACTCGCAGACCGCGGGCAAATGGGACAAGGGCGTCAACCGCCATCGCCTTCGCGCCCGCGTGGGTATCGACGGCAAGGTCAACGATGAAGTTGACCTGGGCTTCCGCTTGGCTACCGGCTCCTCGGACCCGGTCTCAACCAACCAGGACCTCGAAGACAGCTTCGACAGCAAAGATATATGGCTCGACCGGGCGTTTTTTGACTGGCATCCGGCGACTATGAAGGGGTTTGACTTTGTGGGTGGCAAGATGCCCAACCCCTTCTATACGGTCGGCAGGAACGAGCTGATATGGGACACCGACCTCAATCCAGAAGGGCTTGCAGCCAAATATCAAAGGACACTCAACGATAACCTCAAATGGAACCTGAGCGGCGGCGGCTTCTGGGTTGATGAGGACCCCACAACAACCAACAAGACCGATACGTCTCTCTGGGGAGTTCAGGGTTATCTGACGCACACCTTTGAGAACAAGGACTACCTGCTCGGCGGCGTCAGCTACTTTGACTACGGCAATATCGAGGGACAGGGCGACTTGTACACACGCTGGGCCGGCGGCTCGGCAAAGTGGTTCGGCAATTCCGTGCGCAACGGTGTGTTTGCCAATGACTACGACATACTTGAGGTCTTCGGTGAGTACGGGTTCAAGGTCGCCGAGATGCCGATGACAGTGTTCGGCGACTATGCACAAAACCTGGCTGCGAGCGATTATGACAGCGGCTGGCTGCTGGGCTTGACGTTCAACAAGTGCAAAGACCCCGGCTCGTGGGAAATCAGCTACGACTACCGCGACATCTACGCGGATGCGGTTGTGGGGCAGTTCAACGCCTCGGACTTCGTGGGCGGCGGCACCGATGGTCACGGCCACAGGTTTGGCTTTACTTACCAGATTGCCAAAAACTTCCAGACGGCCCTGACCTACTTCCTGAATGAGAAAAAGGACAGCTACGAGAACAAGTACCGTCGGCTGGAGCTGGATCTGCTGTTCAAGTTCTGACGGCTAATTGCGATAAAGGCGTCTTCGTGCGATAACGACACACCCTTTTTTTCCGCACGATGCAGCGTCAGGTTTTCATTGAATCAAGCTGGATGAACGCCACTGGCGCGAAAATAAATACCGGCAGCCACGCCCAAAACTGCGCCGCAATCCCGAAGAGTTCCTCCCCGGCAAGCAGCTTGCAGAAAAACCCGACGACTAAACAGGCGGTTGTGATAGCGAAGCTGACGGCTATGGCGGATTTCATTGCCTTTGGGTCCCTGCATACCAGGGTAGGCAGGCACACCATAAGCATAATCAAGCTCAGAATCGGGTCGGTGACGCGGAAGTGCTTCTGACTGGCCAGGTCGGCGAGGTCTTTTACCTTTGTCCCCTGCCTTTCAAGTGCGGAGAGCTGCCTGAAGCTCAGCAGCGCCTTGTGCTCGGCTTTCCTCCTGACGGGGATGTCCCTCGGCATTATATCGGTTAAGAAGGATGTTATGGGTCGCGGACTTAATGACGCGGGCTGTTCGGCTGAATCACCTGCATCCCTGCCGACGGAAACAATGGGAGTGAACCGGCCCTTTGACAATTGCCACGCGCCGCTGTGGGTATCGTATTTTGCGGCCTCGGCGTCGATATAGCCGGTCGGTTCCCAAATAGCTGAATCCGGCTTTCTGTAGCGGGTAATGATAACCGGCTGTTTGAGGGTTGCCGTGCCCACGTCGAAGCTCTGCGAGCAAATCAGCGCCCCGTTGGCGTCGGTTATAAACCATACGTCGTACCGCTCCCGGCCGGGAACAGCATCGGGGCCGCGCACCAGCTTGTCGCTCAAAGGCGGTATTATAATCTCCTGGTCAACTATCAGCAGGGCCGTCAGCAGCGTCGAGAGGATTACGATTGGCGCAATCACCCGCTTCAAGCTGACCCCCGAGGCCATCATGGCGGTTAGCTCGTTGTATCGCACCATTTTGCCCAGCGAGAACGCTGCCGCG
This sequence comes from uncultured Pirellulales bacterium, assembly GCA_964353475.1. GTDB lineage: Bacteria > Planctomycetota > Phycisphaerae > Sedimentisphaerales > Anaerobacaceae > CAYGVZ01. The sequence continues at coordinate 2,112 of CAYGVZ010000341.1, forward strand.
ACGACGATAATCATCCCGGCGAAATCCCTGAAGTACAGCGTTGAGCGCAGTGCGTAATATGTCAGTATATTCCAGATGACCGCCATCGCCCCCAGGTTCGCGTTTTCGGTGAACTCGTCGAGATTGACGAAGACATCGATAATCATCCGCAGGCCCATCAGGACGCAAAACGCAATCACGTAGCCGGTCAGGAAGCTTTTGGCGATATATTTATCGAGTATCTTCATTGGCTCAGCCGTTCAGTTCCTCAAGAGTTTGCGATACAGCCAAAGCGCAAGGACGCACAGAAGTGCCAGCCCCCCCCACATCAGCACAATGCCGGACAGCGCTTGTGAGCCGGGGTTCTTGGCGACGTTCTTTCCCATCATTATGCACACAATCAGGAGCATCGCCGGGATGACGGATGCCGCGAAGGCGGTCAGCAGGTGTCCTCCTCTCAGGATTATCCCCAGCGCGATGCCAATCAGTATCAGCGTAACGCAGCCCAGCCCAAAGACCAGGCGCGAATGCAGCTCGGCGTCTATCTCCGCAGAGGTGTTCCTCAGCCGCGACTGCAGGGCCGTTTGCAGGGCGGCAAGCTCCCTGCTTGGTCCGCAGTGCAGCTTTGCGGAGGCGCCATCGGGCGCAACGTCGTCAAGAATGTCCGCCGAC
>CAYGVZ010000342.1:0-2717 GCA_964353475.1 uncultured Pirellulales bacterium
GAAGCCCCACGCGGTGGCACGCTTGGGCATCGCGCGTACGTTCCAGACGACAAAACTCTTTCCTCATATGACCGTTCTTGAAAATGTTATGGCGGGCAGGCATTGTCGGACGCGATGCGGATTTATCGCCGGTATGCTGAACCTGCCGCGCACCTGGCGAGAGGAACAGCAGACCAAAGACAAGGCCCTGGCGATACTGGATGACCTGGGCCTGGGCGCGCACGCCTTCGATACGGCAGGGAGCTTGCCGTTCGGTCGGCAGCGCCTGGTGGAGTTTGCAAGGGCGCTTGCGATGGAGCCCGTGCTGCTGCTGCTCGATGAACCAGCAGCGGGACTCAACATCCGCGAGACGAGGGAGCTGGCCCGGATTATCCTGTGGATTCGTGACAGGGGGGTGACTTGCCTGGTCGTGGAGCATGATATGTCTCTTGTTATGGAAATCTGCGATGACGTAGTTGTCCTCGACCAGGGGCAGAAGATTGCCGAAGGACCGCCACGGGCCATCCAGCAAAACCCCGAAGTAATTCGCATCTATCTGGGCGATAGCCATGCTGAGAATACTAAATCTTGAGGCAGGTTACGGCCCATTGCGGGTACTCAAGGGGATATCGCTGCACGTCGCGCCCGGCGAGGCCGTTGCGATTATTGGCGCCAACGGCGCAGGAAAAACGACCTTTCTGAAGACCATCGCCGGCATCCTCAAGCCCCGCTCCGGCATAATTGAGTTCGATAAGCAGCAAATCCAAAATGAGCAGGCGGAGAGGATTGTGGGAATGGGCTGCTCTCTTGTCCCCGAGGGCCGCCACATCTTCAGCACGCTGACCGTCAGGGAGAACCTTATTCTCGGTGCGTATCCGCGCCGGCGCAGCGGCGCCGCGGCGGATATTGACGCGGGTCTAAAGCAGGTGTATGGACTCTTCGGCATCCTCGAGGAGCGGGCCAGCCAGCTTGCCGGTACGCTCTCGGGCGGACAGCAGCAGATGCTCGCCATCGGACGAGCACTTATGTCGGGGCCGAGGTTGCTGATGATGGATGAGCCGTCGCTTGGGGTTTCGCCGCTGCTCGTCAAGAGCATTTACGGAACCATCGCACGTCTGAAACGCGACGGCTTGACGATACTTCTCGTTGAGCAGAACGCACGCGTGGCCCTGGCGCTGGCAGACCGCGGGTACGTTTTTGAAACAGGGCAAATTGTTCTTGAGGGAACGAGCCGCGAACTGAGCGATAATCCGGAGGTTCAGCGGGCGTATCTCGGTAAGGAATACCGTAGAATTGATGAGTGAGGAACACTTATGGGCGAGATAGCTTATTACAATCAGGGGTGCGAGACAATGCCGCGAGACGACCTGGGACAGCTCCAGATTGAGCGGCTTCAATCCACATTGAACAGGGTCTATCGCAACGTCGCGTTTTACCAGGCGGCCTTCGATGCACACAAGGTCAATCTCGAGCTGGTCAGGGACGTGGCGGCATTACGGGAGCTGCCTTTCACTAACAAGGAAGACCTTCGAAAGAGCTATCCCTACGATATGTTCGCTGTTCCCCTGCGGGACATCGTGCGCATCCATTCGACCTCGGGAACAACGGGCAGACCCATTGTTGTCGGGTACACCAGAGACGACCTTAGGAACTGGACGGAGTGTACTGCGCGTCTTCTCGTCGCCGCGGGTCTGACGGAACACGATGTGGTCCAGATTGCACTCGATTATAACCTTTTCACCGCGGGCTTCGGCTTTCACCAGGGCGCCGAGCAAATCGGCGCTACGGTAATTCCTGCGTCTTTGACGGCAAGCGTGGAAAAGCAGATTGTAATAATGAGGGATTTCAAGACGACAGCGCTTGTTTCCACGCCGAGTCACGCAGTCAATATCGCCGCCGCCCTGGAGGGTATGGGGATTCGTGCCGAATCGCTGCACCTGCGCTTAGGGCTTTTCGGAGGCGAGCGGTGGAGCGACCAGTTGCGCCGGCAGTTGGAAGAACAGCTTCACATCGTCTCGACGGACACTTACGGCCTGGCAGAGATAATGGGGCCGGGCGTGGCCGGCGAGTGCCATTTGCGCGAGGGGCTGCACATTAATGAAGACCATTTCATCGTCGAAGTCATCAACCCAAAGACGCTTGAGCCGGCAGGCGTTGGTCCGGAAGGAGAGCTTGTCCTGACGACAATCACAAAAGAGGGCTTCCCGTTGATTCGCTACCGCACCGGCGATATTACGTCGTTGAATCCTGAGCCGTGCCGCTGCGGCAGGACGTTTGTCCGTATGGCGAGAGTTATGAGCAGGACGGACGACCTTATCCGCTTTCGCGGCGTGGAGTTCTTCCCTTCTCAAATTGAGCAGGTCCTTCGTGATGTGGATGGCGTAAGCCCGCATTACCAAGTCATCCTCGACCGGCAGGCCGGCGTTGATACCCTCGAAATCAAGGTGGAAGTGTCCGACAAGATTCCCTTCATCGATGAGGTCAAATCGCTGGAAAACCTGCAGATTCAACTGTCTAAGCGCACTAAGACCGTATTGGATGTGGAAGCGAAAGTTACGTTAGTCGAGCCGAAGTCGCTGCGGCAGATTGACGGCAAGGCGCGAGTGATTGACAAACGGCCGGGGTAAACGGATGACAGAGGACAGAAGACGGAAGGCAGTGTTGCGGATTTTAAAAACGGTTGCTGTGGGGCTGTTGAAAAAGTCGGCTATCGCTGAGTTTCACGCTGTCAAATGTAC
>CAYGVZ010000343.1:0-2699 GCA_964353475.1 uncultured Pirellulales bacterium
CAAGGCCGCCCTGCTTGATATGGTCAATGCACCGGGCTTTGAACAGGCGATTGAAATGCTGCGTGCGACCGACTATGCACTGCCTGCCGGCAGCAGAAGTTTCAGCGAAGCCGAGAATATGCTGCGTCAGCGGCGGACTGCGGTGCGTCAGGTGTTCACGAACCTGATGCTTGATAAACGAATCGTCCGGCTGTTCAAGTCGCGTGCTGACTTTGCGAACCTGCGATTAGCTGTCCGGCGGGCGGTAACAAATAAGCCAATCGGCGCCGATTACAGTGCGGAAGGCAACTTCCCCGCGGAGCGGCTTGGCGAGGTCTTTGAGGACGAAAATTACGACCTGCTGCCGGACTATATGGCCGAGGCCGCCGAGCGGGCGATTGTCAGTTACTATCAGGACAAAGACATACGCAGAATCGATGAGACGATTGACGCTGCGCAAATGCAGCACAATCTGAGTCAGGCCGCGAAGTGCGGCAGCGGGTTTTTGTCAGGGCTTTTCAGGATACTGACTGACCTGACCAACATAAGGACGATGCTTCGGCTCAAACACGGCCAGGATGGCCGTGCCACAGCGGGGCGGCACAACGTGTGGCTTACCGGCGGCTACGTCGAGCCGGGGCAGTTGCAGCGGGGACTTGACATCGGCTACGAGGCAATCGCCGCGCTGTTTTTCGCAACGCCATACTTCGAGCTTGTTGGAGGCGGGGCAGGTTACGCCTCTGCGGAGAAATCGTTTCTCAAGCTTGAGCAGCAGTGCGATGAGTACTTTACCGGCTACTTGAGAACAACAAGTTGCCTCACGGCTGGACCTCAGCCGATTATTGCGTATCTGCTTTTGAAGGAAAACGAGATACGCACGGTTCGGCTGATTCTGACGGGCAAGAAAAACCATTTGAATACAAAATTGATTCTGGACCGGATGGGATAATGGAAGGCAAGGTGGCAGTACTGGGTGATGCGGATTTTGTGATGCCGTTTTCGGCGATGGGACTCGATACGTTTGTCGCGGGGGATACGACCGAGCAGATGGCGGCCGGTGCCGCGGCAATCATAGAGGGCAGGTACACGCTGCTTGTTGTGGCGGAGAACATCGCGGCGAAGGTGCAGGACGTGCTGGCCGCCGCGGAGAACAGGCCCTCGCCCTGTGTGGTGATTGTGCCCTTCACAACGGAATCGCGGGGCCTTGCGACGCAGGCGCTGGGCAAGGTGCTGAAAATGGCAACGGGTGTTAATATCCTGGAGAATAATTAGGGAAATTGTGGGTCTGAAATAATGGCAGAGGCAAGACAAGGTAAAATAGTGAAGGTTGCAGGCCCGGTCGTGGCGGCAGAGGGTATGACGGGCGCGAGGATGTACGACGTTGTCCGCGTGGGTGAGCTGAACCTGATAGGCGAGATTGTGGGCCTTAGAGGAGACCAGGCCTCGATTCAGGTCTATGAGGAGACAACGGGCATCGGGCCGGGAGGCCCCGTCGTTGACACGCAAGCCCCTCTGAGTGTTGAGCTTGGGCCCGGATTGATAGAGAGTATTTACGATGGGATTCAAAGGCCGCTCGATTCGCTGGCGAAGGTCGAAGGCGAGTTTATGAGCAGGGGCAGCGCTATGCCGGGCCTTAATCGTGAAAAGAAATGGCGTTTCAAGCCGACAGTGAAGGAAGGGACGCAGGTCAGCCCCGGGGACATCATCGGCGAAGTGAGAGAGACAACGCTGGTCAGCCACAGGATTATGATACCGCCGGGCGTCAGCGGCCGTCTGCTGAATATAAAAGAAGGCGACTACACGGTCGAGCAGGTCGTTGCCGTCGTCTCAGGCGAAGGCGGCAGACAATACGAAATAAAAATGTTGCAGAAATGGCCCGTCCGAAACGCACGCCCCGCGGCAAGACGCCTTGCGCCGAATAAAATCCTCGTTACCGGGCAGCGGGTCATTGACGCATTCTTCCCCATCGCCAAAGGCGGCACCGCCTGCGTGCCGGGCCCCTTCGGAACGGGCAAGACCGTTGTGCAGCATCAATTGTCGAAGTGGGTCGATGCCGACATCGTTGTCTATATCGGCTGCGGCGAGCGCGGCAACGAAATGACGGACGTGCTCACCGAGTTCCCGCAGCTCAAAGACCCGCGAAGCGGCGAACCCCTGATGAAACGCTCGGTGCTTATCGCCAATACGTCAAATATGCCGGTGGCGGCACGCGAGGCGTCCGTCTATACGGGTATTACAATAGCCGAGTATTTCCGCGATATGGGTTATACAGTGGCGCTGATGGCGGACTCGACCAGCCGATGGGCAGAAGCGATGCGCGAAATCTCAACGCGGCTCGAAGAGATGCCCGCGGAGGAGGGCTACCCGGCTTACCTGGCAGCCCGCATCGCATCGTTCTATGAAAGGGCCGGGCGGGTTGACTGCGTGGGCAAACCGCAGCGCGAGGGTTCGCTGTCAATCATCGGCGCGGTAAGCCCGCCGGGAGGCGACCTGTCCGATTCGGTGGTCCAGGCAACTCTGCACGTCGTCAAGGTCTTCTGGTCTCTGCAGGGACGCCTTGCATACGCCAGGCATTTCCCCGCTATCGACTGGCTGACAAGCTATTCGTTCTACAAGCAGTACCTCAAAGACGGCTTCGACAGTAAAGAGGCGGGCGAAGAGATGGAGAATCTCGCCACCCTGGCGATGGAACTGCTGGAACAGGAGGCGCAGCTTCTGGA
>CAYGVZ010000344.1:0-925 GCA_964353475.1 uncultured Pirellulales bacterium
AAGAGATTGCACGTTCAGCAATCTTGTTATCCATACGAGCAACCGCGGTTTGGGGGTATTTGTGAGGGGCGCCGGTTCGATTGAAAATGTTGCCTTCTCAAACATCAACATCCAAACTCAGCTATTTACTGGGCACTGGTGGGGAAAGGGCGAACCCATCCACGTCTCGGCAATGCCCTGGGACCCGAATACTCTGAAGATAGGGCAAATCAAGGACGTCCGCTTTTCCAATATCATTGCCGAAAGCGAAAGCGGTATTCTGGTGTACGGCTGTAAAGAAAGCGCAATAAAAGACCTTTCTTTCGAGAATATAAAGGTCAAAATCAAGAACAGCCCGTTGAACAGTTCTTACGGCGGCAATTTCGACCTTCGGTCAACCAACAATATGGCGACGGCGATGTTCGAGCACGATATCCCGGCAATGTACTGCGGCTACGTCGAAGGGCTCAGGATTCACGGACTGGACCTGGAATACGATCTCAATCTGCCTGCATTCTTCAGTCATGGCATTCAGTGCGAGCATTTCACAAATATCGATATCGACGGCTTCAGCGGAAGACAACCACACGCAGGTGATAACAGAGCTGCGATAGCGCTGAATGACGGCAACGGTGTAACAATCCGTAACTGCAAAGCCGAGGAAGGCACAGGGGTATTCCTGTCCAGTTCGGGCATCAAAGATGAACGGCTGTTTGTAAACAACGACCTGTCAAGTGCCAAGAAGGTGTTTGAACCTGCCGGGCTGAATTTCAAGTTTTTCGGAAATGTCTTGCCCCGTGAAGATGATGAGAAAAAGTAATAGCGTACGATGCAATCCGACCACATTATATTATCGGCATCGTCTTATACCTGGAATAAAACAGCAGAATCTCAATAAAAGGAAGGCCAGATTATGACTAAGTCAACTAACATTATATTGTTAATC
>CAYGVZ010000344.1:935-2693 GCA_964353475.1 uncultured Pirellulales bacterium
TGTTAATCGGACTTTTTGTTTCTTTTCCTTTTATAGCCGCCTGTGGAGTTTATGCCGCAGTCGCTGGCGAAAACCTGCAATGGCGATTATACGACGATGGCACTTATGACGTTGTTGCAGGCAAGGCAGACGGTAATGCCCCTTCGCTGCTGAAATGCTTTCCCGCTTTTGATGATAAACTGCTTACACCAAAAACGGTGACTGTTGAAAGAAACGACCAGGGGGGACAAGCCGTCTACAGATTATTGGATGGCTCTGTAATTCTGAACTTCAGGAAGGACGGCGACTCGATTTATATTGAGACCACACTGAAGGGATTCAGCCGCGCCCCTCACTGGGTCTATCCGCTTGCACAAGGCGAGGTCAGCGGCGCAAACCGATTCTTCAAACAGGGTCTCGGATTCGGAGGCCCAAGCGGCGTTTTCCGCTTCAGTCCGCCGGCGAGCTGGCATAATCCGAATGAGATAAAAGAGGACGTGTGGTCATACGACAGTTTTCTGACGTCCGCGCTGCTCAGCGAGAGTGGCGCCACGGTTGCAATCGGGGCTTATGAGCACAGGAACTATCTGCAGAGAAGCACCTATTACAACAGGCAGCACCGCGTGGGCCTTGTTGACAAGAGTCCTGCCACAAATGTGATAATCTACGAGGCGGGATTTTCAACAGAATGTATCCCGATTAAATCGGGCGAGTTGAAACTGCCGGCGATTCATTTCATATCAGCGGATTCGCCTTTTGAGGCGCTTCACCACCTGGCGGAAAACATAGCCGCGGCTTCAAAGGTCCGCCTTGGCAAACCGCCGCGGTACCAATGGGACACGTGGTATGAGTATCAGCAGGATTATAATATGGCCAAACTGGATGATTTTCTGACAGGGCTAAAGGGTATCAAGCCGAAGATTCCGCTGCAAGGGATGCTGATTGATGCGGGGTATTGCCCGCTGGGCGACTGGATGATCGCCGATGAGAACGATTATCCGGGCGGCCTGAAAGCGGCGTTCAAGAGGATTACCGACAGTGGGTACACGCCCGGCGGGTACATCGGACCGTTTATGGTGAGCAGCCGGAGCAAACTCTACAAGGAGCACCCGGACTGGGTGCTTCACAACCCGAATGGAAAGCCGCTGCTTGAATCGAAGGGAAGACCCATAATTGACAACAAAAGCAATTACGAGGAAAGGTATTTTCTCGACACCAGTAATCCTGATGCGTTCGAGTACCTGCGGCAGGAATGCAGGACGTTCAGGTCTCTGGGCGCGACGTTCTACAAGATTGATTTTATGGACTGGGGATTGAAGGACTCCACTGAGGTGAAGAGACATACGCCGGGCAAGACTAGCGTGCAGTATTTCACAGAGGTGCTGGCAATGCTCCGGGAGGAAATCGGCAAGGACGCATACTGGATACAGTGTATCGCTCCACTTGGTCCGTCAATTGGGTACGTTGACGCGCTGCGGGTGGCTTATGATTCTGAGCTGAGATGGACACAGACGAGCAACGTGCAGAACATGATTAACGAAACATACGCTGGGCAGTATTTCAATAATGTGTTCTGGGCCAACGATACGGACGTGGTCTATCTGCGGAACGAACCGGGGTTGTCGGATGAGGAGGTCCTGTCCATTGCCTATTGGGATGGGATGGTCGGCGGCGTAATCGCGACATCCGAGCGGTTTCACAAGCTGCGTCCCGACCGGCTGGCGTTGTGGCGATTTATTCAGCCGGGCGAAAAACCTCGTACAGCTATGTTTCCGTTCT
>CAYGVZ010000345.1:0-2681 GCA_964353475.1 uncultured Pirellulales bacterium
AAAAAGATCGACGTTCAGGAAATCAAATCTGGGAACGACCACAAAGTAGAACATACTGGAATCAGCAGGCTAAGCACTATCGAGAACGAATTAAAGAACAAAAAACAGAAGAATATCATAGACACGAAAAACAGTACCGGACAGCTGAATTCTCTCTAAATAAATCCGGTGAAGGTTCGCCTTCAAATACGGTGATGGCGGTTTTGTGAAAGAAGCAGATTCTTGTACGGAACAAGAGACCCATTGTTAGGTGAATAAAATGCTCAACAGCAAAGTAGACGACAAAAACATTGGCCTGTCAATAAATCTATTTTGGTTGCGCCAAGAGCTGGATGTTCGTTGTTTGATTGCCGCAAATAAAGACCGCATTAACAAAAAGGGTGTGGGAAGAAGCTTTTTCTGGTTTCTACGAAGATCGTGCATAGATTTGATAGCCCTCAATATCTGCAAAATATATGAATACGAAAAACAACATGAACTTAATTCAATAGAGGGAGTTTTGAAAAATATTACTTCTGAGCAGCTATCCGCCTTAGACTCGTCGCGTATTGACGCCTTTATGCTTAAGTATGATAGCCCAAAGAAAGATGAATCATTATCTACATTATCATCGAGCGTCGCAGGGTTCAAGAAGAAGTATCACAATGAATTAGAAAGCTTTAAAACCTACAGAAACAAAGTGGTTGCTCACAGTGAATTCGGATTCAATCCAAATGACCTTCCGTCATATCTTGTTATGGAACGCCTGTTTGGTTTTGGTGCGGATTTTTATATGCTCGTTTCGGCTGCTTTCGTTTCGACTGCTTCTGTTTCTGTGGTACCCTGTGATTTGAACTCCGATAGGAAGGTGAAAGTCGGCTTGAAAAGAGTATTACACGAACTTGGCCTCACAGACATTAAAACTAAATGGAATGAATAATTCACATAACAAGGCGCTGTACCTGTCCGGTGATCGCAGTGTTATAATTTGCAAAGCAACTTCATCATGGAATGGAAATCTAATGGGTAGTGTCAAGAATCTTTCGCACATTCCTGTCCGCCTCCGGCGGAATTGAACATCCAGTACCTCTGCGTTCTCCGCCTGCCCCGGCGTAATCCCGCCCAGCGATGGGCGGGATGAAGTGGGGCGACCTCTGCGGTAAAACAAACCCCTTTTTCAGCTCAAAAACCACAGAAGCGGTCCCACCGACCGCTTCTGCCCCCCCAGGAACCACCCCTGACCCCTCCAAACCTATTTTTCAGCGTAATAATACGGCCCCTTCTACGCTGGCGCTACGAAGGGCAGGCCCGACTCCGCCCTATGGCTTTGGCGGAATAAGGGCATCCAAAAGCGGCTTGTGCCAGGTTTTTTTGACAGGGTCGTAGATTCCGAAGCCGGCACAGAATTCCCAATAAGAGAAGCTGAAGCCGCGTTGAGTAGCGGTATCGACGACGAATCTGGTCCAGCGGGCACGCGATTCGATGTCGGATTTTCCTTCTGCGCCGTAGGCGCCGAATTCGCCGAGGTGCATCGGGCGATTGTGGGCTTTGGCCCAGGCGGCGGCCTTGTCGAAAATCTGCGTTATCGGCTGCTTTTCCTCGTCGGTACCCAGCCATTTTGTGCCAAGCCAGTTGTTCGAGTCGGCCATCCAGGATGCGCCCTGGTGAGTTAATTTCATCGGCTCGTAATAATGGACGGTAACGATGATGTTGCGGTCGTCTTCGGGAATCTGGAGCTTATCCAGGAAAGGAATCTGATTCCAGTTGACCGGGCCTATTACAATGGTTCGATTGGGATTCGACTGGCGGACGACGGGGAGTGCCTCTTTGAGAATCCTGTTCCAGGGTTCGGCGGTCAGGTTACTGTGCGGCTCATTCATCAGCTCAAAGATGAGGGTATTGGGCTTATCCTTGTAGTGCTCTGCGATTTGCCGCCAGAGGGCGCAGAACCGCTCGGTATGGGTGTTGGGGTCGTTGTCGAGGCCATCGTAGTGATGGATGTTGAGCATCAGGGCAAGGCCGCGAGACAGAGTGCAATTGACGGCCCAATCGACGCGGGCAAAAAAGTTGGGGTCGATTGTATAGGGCTTCTGCTCAAGTGCATGGGCGCTCCAGCGGACGGGCAGGCGAATCGAATCGAAGCCCGCCTCTTTTATCAACTGGAAATACTCTTCCTTGAGCGTGACGCCCCATTCGCCTTCGCTGGGCGCTTCGAGTGCGTTGCCGAGGTTTACCCCCCTGCCGATAAGTTTGTTGGCTGCGAAGGGGTCCGCCGGCTTACCTGCCTGGTTTGCACCGCCGAAGCCGGTGCCGGCGAACACTACGAGAAGCAATGCGACTATTGTTGGTGACACGATACTGCGATTTGACATTTGTTAACCCTCGAATCAGAAGTGTTAAGGATGCGGCATTTTCATAACGCACAACTCATACCAATTATATCAAATATATGCGCTTTTGAGAGAGCAGGTCGTCATTGCGAGTCCCCTGGGGACGTGGCAATCGAAAAAAGCCAGATTGCTTCGCTGCGCTCGCAATGACACCAAGCGCATTTCCTAATTCCGATTGGTATCACCACAGCGGGCGATGGGATTCCGGCCTTTGGCCTTGAACCCAAATTTGCCATCGCAAATTTCCATAGGGGCTCTGCCCCTCTGGCCTCACTCGTCCCGGACAACTGGGACGAGCTCGTATCACCCCTA
>CAYGVZ010000346.1:0-2675 GCA_964353475.1 uncultured Pirellulales bacterium
GTCGAAGATTGAACATCTCGTGCTTGGTTTCGTCATCTGATAAATTGCACTTTGCCAAACAGGAGTAGATGGCCGCATAAAGAAGAGACAGCGTTGTCAATCGCTGTTGGCCATCCACGACTTCCAGTTCCTGTTGTGCCTGCATCGTATCATCGCTTCGGTTGATACATATCATTGAACCAAGAAAATAGCCGGGAGGATTTTCCAGAATGTCGTCGAACAGGTTTTCCCAATGCTCTCGACGCCATACATATTCCCGCTGATACCTTGGGACTTTGAACTTCCAGTTGGCATCAACACTTAAGAGTTCGGAGACGGGTTTGTTCTGAGCGGATTTGATCATGACATTGCTCCTTCCTCACGTTTAAAATAAAAAGCCACATCTTCCGGCCATAAGGTGGCAGTATATCGTTAAAGTGGAAAGAAAAGCAAGATTTTTAAGAATCCGCAAGCAATTAACCCCGTCACGCGCCTTCGGCGATGACGACGGGGCTTAACGCCTTTGATTCTTTTTTGGACAATAAAGTGCCGCCGATGCGCATGATGGCATCGGGCACCTCCTGCCCAACCTTTTTGTGGGTTTGAATTGCCGCTATACTATTTTTCAAGCAGTTTCGTTCGAAACAGAAGGCCGGCTAAAATCCCCGCAATACCTGGAACAATAAGGAACAGCCATAGCTGAGAAATCGCTTTGCCGCCTACGAACAAGGCCGGGCCAAGACTTCTTGCGGGGTTAACGGATACGCCTGTTATGTTAATGCCAAAAATATGAATTACAACAAGCGTGATACCAATGGCAAGTCCGGCAAATTGTGCCGGCGCATTCTGCTGCGTAGAGCCCAGTATAACAATAACGAAAAGTAATGTTGCGACGAATTCGAAAGTTACTGCGGAAACAAGCTGATATTGCCCGAGATAACCTATGCCCCAGCCATTCTGACCAAGCCCTTTTGCGGCAACATCGTAACCACTAAGCCCTGACATTATCATCAGCAAAACTGCCGAAGCTGCTATAGCACCGAGGCATTGAGAGACGATATAACCAATCAAATCTTTGGCAGACATTCTGCCGGCAACAAAGACGCCGAGACTAACCGCAGGGTTGATATGACATCCTGATATCGGTCCGATGCCGTACGCCATAGCAATCAGGGCAAACCCAAAGGCGAATGCGATACCTAAAAAGCCAACCTTGTCTCCTGCGACAACAGCCGTGCCACAACCCAAAAACACCAGCGTAAAAGTGCCGATGAACTCTGCTAAACATTTCTTCATAAAATTATCTCCTTTCAAATAATTTTATAACACTCCTGCGAAAGCACTACTGCATCTTCAAACCTCTCGATGTCTCCGCTCTGGGGGGAAATACAACGACATCATACTGGTTTCTTCTGAAATCCGCAATCGTAAATCAGAAATCTCTATCTCTTCCGGCCTTACTCGTGCTGCGTAGCGAATCACTACTTCGCAGAGTAGTAAGGAAACAGTATATCGTTAAACTGGAAGGAAAAGCAAGTTTTTTCTTCGCCACAAAGACACCAGGGCACAAAGACGTAAGGAATTGACGATTGTCGATTTAATTCAGCGAAACTCGCGATTGCGCCGACGTGCCGGCGGCGGATTTAGATGGCTGCTTTTACCTTGCCTGTTATTACACCCAAGAGGTATAATGGGCAAAACTTATCTAATTTTGAAGGGAAATACTTATGAAAAAGATGTGTGTGATGTTAGTTATCGCAATTACTGTTGGCTTATTCGGATGCAAGAAATCGCCTCCGGCAGAGCCAAAACCCGCTCAGCCGTCTGTCACGCCAAAGCAGCCCGCGACAGAACAGGCAGCCCCGGCTGTCAAACAGACCGCCGCTGATGCACAAAAAGCCGTGCAGGAAACCACACAGAAGGCGGCAGAAACCGCCAAGCCCGCCGTGGAACAGGCCAAGCAGGCGCTGACGACGGCGGCAGCGGAAATCGACCTGACAAGTTCGATTGATGCGCTCAAGGAGAAGGCCAAGCAGATGAGCGTCGATGCCCTTAAAGCCACTGCCGAAAAATACAAGGCACAGTTCCTTTCAACAAAAACCAACCTGGCAACCAAGACGGACCAACTGGCCAAGATTCCCGCGATGGAAAAACTCGGCACCGAGGCCCAGGCGCTGACCAAAGAAATTCAGACGTTAACAAACTCACTGGCTGCTCTGAAAGAACGCATGACGGTTTACGTTGATGCCCTCAAGGCCCAGGGCGTGGATATCAGCAGTTTCAAACTGTAACAACCTGTTATTCAAATTAAAAAGGGGATTTTCGTTTTTAGCGTCGGACAAATCGGACCGGCAGGACGTGTAAGACAGACGGGATTGCCACGGCCTGCGGCCTCGCAATGACCTGTTTCGCTGCGCTACGAAGGAATGATTTTGAGCAGTTCGGCGTTGGTGGGGTATTTTCGCAGGGCGGCGGACAGTGTATTGAGGGCATCGGCGGGTCTTTGGCCGCTCAAGCCCCTGCGCAGGTTGGCCAGTTTCCTGCTATTGTCTTTGCCCCAGAGCTGCTCATCCATTCGGGTGCCGGAGGCGGGGATATCGATAGCGGGGAAGATGCGGCTCTCGGCAAGCGAGCGGGAGAGGCGGTTCCTGCTGTCGGTGCTGGGAAATGCGGATGCGTCCGTGGGCGAGGTCGAG
>CAYGVZ010000347.1:0-2668 GCA_964353475.1 uncultured Pirellulales bacterium
TCAGCCAGTGTCCCCACGATATTCCTGACCATATTATACAGGAAGCTGTCGCCTTCGACATCCACAATCACTCTTCTCTCTTCGCCGGTGACGTCGCAGCGAAAAATTGTGCGGACGGAACTGTCGCGTTTGTCTTTGGACGAGGCAAACGACTTGAAATCCTTTTTGCCCACGAGGAACTGCGCCGCCCTGTTCATCGCAGCCGTGTCGAGATTTTTAGGCAGATGCCAGCATTTTCGAATATCGAAGACCGGCCTGGCTTTCCCGGTATAAATCGTGTAGCGGTAGTGCTTGCTTTTCACGCCACCCATAATATCAAATGAAGCAGGCGCCTGCTCTGCGCTGATTATTACAATGTCGCCCGGCAGGCGGTCGTTGATTGCATCCCGGAAATTTTCCGTCGGTATGGGGGAGAGAATCTCGAATACGGCGACCTGGCCGAGGGCGCTTACGCCTGCGTCGGTGCGGCTGGCACCGTGGACGGTCGTCCGCCAGCCCACCAGGTCGCTGACGGCGTCGCTGAGCAGGCTCTGAATCGTTCGCTTGCCCGGCTGGACCTGCCAGCCGCTGTAGTCGTACCCATCGTACTGTATAACCAGCTTTATCTTGCGACGCTGCATCGCAAGCGATTATATCAGTTTCTCGGCTATTTGTATTGCGTTCAGGGCCGCGCCCTTGCGCAACTGGTCGCCTGCGACCCAGATATTTATGCCGCGGTTGTCCGGTATCGAGAAATCCTGCCGTATCCTGCCGACCAGGACGTCGTCTTTGTCGGTGGCGTCGATGGGCATCGGGAAACGATTGTGCTCGCGGTCGTCAAGCAGCGCTACCCCTGGCGCAACCTTCAGCAATTCCCGCACTTCCTCCGGCGTAATCGGGTCGGTGAATTCGAGGTTTATGCTTTCCGAGTGTGCCCTGAATACAGCGACGCGGATGCAGGTGGCTGTAACGGCGATGTCGGGGCAGTCGAATATCTTACGGGTCTCCTTGACCATTTTCACCTCTTCGAGGTTGTAGCCGGTCGCATCCAGAGATGAGTTATGACTGAACAGGTTGAAGGCGAGTTGATAAGGCAGCACCTTTATAGTGGGCTTCTTGCCTGCGAGTATTTCCCTGGTCTGTTGCTCCAGCTCGAGCATAGCAGCCATACCTGCGCCGCTTGCCGCCTGGTAGGTGCTGACGACCATACGCTTTACCGGGTTGGCCTTGTGCAGCGGCCAGACCGGCACTATCCCGATAATGGTCGAGCAGTTCGGGTTTGCAATGATGCCTTTGTGCTCTTTGATTTTCTCCGGGTTGATTTCAGGTATCACCAGCGGGACATTGGGGTCCATTCGAAAGCACGACGAGTTATCGACTACCACCGCGCCTGCCTTGACGGCGGCGGGAGCAAATACCTTGCTTCGCTCGGCGCCGGCGCTGAACAGGGCGATATTGACCCCCTTGAAGCTCTTGTCCGTCATTTCCTCAACGATGTAGGTCTTACCCTTGAACTCGACTTTCTTGCCTGCGGAACGGCCGCTGGCGAGGACCTTTAACGAATCGAACGGGAAATCCCGCTGTTCGATAATTTTCAAAAACTCCTGACCGACTGCGCCGGTTACTCCTGCTATTGCCACATTGCAACCCATTGATACTGACTCCTTAAACGGTCTTTTGACCAAATTAAAGGGCAGCCGAGACGCGACTGCCCACTGATTTGCGGCCAATACAGGTACGGATTATACTATCCCGCTGCAACTATTGCAACTGATTTGGCGTTGTTTATGCGGCGCAAATAGGTTTGACTCAGCGGGCGGATTTTGATACGCTTCGGGGTTGAAGCCAGAAACCATCATTGTACGAGCAACCCGCCCTTCGGTTTTGCTCAGGGCGGGGAAAATGCAGAAAAACTTGATAATATGAGCCAGGGGAGCCGACCCCGCTAAAGCGGGGCAGACGGCTGAGAAATCCGCCAAAGGCGGGTGACCCTATGAACCTGAACAGGTTAAGACCTGCGAAGGGAGGCCGAGAAAAATCGAAAGCGCTCCTTTTGCGGGAGCGCTTTTCTGTTTTATGGCGTCTATAGCGGAAAAACTTGGGCAATCGGTCGTCGGGATAGCCGGCCTGGGCGGGCTGGGTTCCAATGTTGCCATCGCCTTAGCAAGGGCCGGCATCGGCAAGCTCATCATTGCCGACTTTGACAAAGTTGAAGAAAGCAATCTCAACAGGCAGCAGTATTTCATCGACCAAATCGGCAAAAACAAGGTCGATTGTATGATTGAAAACCTGCGGCGGATGAATCCGCGTGTACAGGTCGAGGGACATCAGATAACGCTTACCACTGAAAATATACCGCAGGTTTTCGGCAAAGCCGACGTAATCGCCGAGTGCTTCGATAGCGCGTCCGCCAAACAGATGATTGTCGAAACGGTGCTTACAAAAATGGATGGCGTGAGAATTGTCTCGGCAAGCGGCTTGGCCGGCTACGGCAAGAGCAACACAATAAAAACAAGACGGGTTTCGCCTCGGCTGGTTCTGGTCGGCGACGGGCAAACCGGCATCGACACCTGTAGGATACTTACTGCGGCAAGGGTCGGCGTCGCGGCTATGCACCAGGCAAATGCTATTCTGGAATTGCTTATAGACGAAATCAATCAATGATTTGTCGGGGTATGACAAATGGCTG
>CAYGVZ010000348.1:0-2667 GCA_964353475.1 uncultured Pirellulales bacterium
TTATCGTTAAATCGAAAGTGCTTGATGGCGCTGCAATGTAGAATGGTACTTTATGGTGTTTTGCGAGGACGCTTAAGCTATACGTGCCGATTTTATTGGCGGTGTCTCCGTTGGCGGCGATTCTGTCTGCGCCGACAATCACCAGATTGATTTTGCCCTGCATCATCAGCAGCCCGGCCATATTGTCGCAAATAACGGTAACGTCTATTCCCGCCTGCTTCAGCTCCCAGGCAGTCAGGCGCGCCCCCTGCAGCAGAGGTCTTGTCTCATCGGCATAGACCTTGAAACGCCTGCCCTTCTTGTGCGCTTCATAAAGCACCGAAAGTGCTGTACCTTGTCCTGCAGTCGCAAGAGCGCCGGCGTTGCAGTGAGTCAAAACACCCGCTCCATTCTTGATTAACTTGCAGCCGTTAGCGCCTATACGGCGGCACATTTTTATGTCTTCCCTGCAAATCGCATTCGCCTCAGCTAATACGACTTTGCGCAAGCGGTCGATATTGTCGATGCGGGATTCGAGCACCTTTTGCACGACCCTGTCTAATGCCCAGGACAGGTTTACGGCTGTTGGGCGTGATGAGGCCAGATAATCGCGGGCATCACGCAATCTTAACAATGCCTGTCCCGACGTCTTCGAGCTGCGCAAGGCGAGAACAAGACCATAAGCAGCGGCCACACCGATGGCAGGCGCGCCGCGAACTGCAAGCGTTTTTATCGCATCATAGAGCGTCGCGGTATCACTGCACCGCAGTTTTACGAACTCTGCGGGCAGCTTGCGCTGGTCGATGATTTCCAGACAGCCGTTAATTCCACCAATCCATTTAATCGCCCTGACAATCATGGTTTTTCCTGCCGCCAAAATCGTAAATGACTCATGCCGTTTTTGTTTTCGTTTTCGGTATTGCCCCTTCCGCCTGTAATTTTCTGTGCAGGTACTGTGCGGTGTAGCTGTCGCTGTTGCGGACAATCTCTTCAGGAGAGCCGGCGACAACGACCGTCCCACCGGCGTCGCCGCCTTCAGGTCCCAGGTCGATTATGTAGTCGGCCATCTTGACAACATCGAGGTTGTGCTCGATTACGACGACCGTATTGCCCATATCGCACAGCCGCTGCAGGACGTTGAGCAAGTTATGAATATCGGCGAAATGCAGGCCGGTTGTCGGCTCATCAAGCAGATAGAGCGTATGTCCGGTGGCGGCTTTGCCAAGCTCCGCCGCTAATTTTATCCGCTGCGCCTCACCTCCTGAAAGCGTGGTTGAGGGTTGTCCAAGCTGCATATAGCCCAGGCCGACGTCATCCAGCGTTTTCAGCAGGCGGATAATGACGGGGAAATTTTCAAAGAACTTCAGTGACTCTTCAATCCTCAATTCGAGGACATCGGCGATTGTCTTGCCCTTGTACGTTACCTCAAGCGTTTCGGGATTGTATCTGCTGCCCTTGCACTGTTCGCAGACAACATAGACGTCCGGGAGAAAGTGCATCTCGATTTTGATTGTGCCCTGTCCCTTGCAGTGCTCGCAGCGGCCGCCGCGGGTATTGAAGCTGAACCTGCCCGCTTTGTAGCCGCGAATCTTCGCCTCTCTTGTCCTGGCGAAGAGTTTTCTTATTTCATCAAAGACGCCCGTATAAGTGGCCGGGTTGCTTCGCGGTGTCTTGCCGATGGGCGACTGGTCGATTTCGATAACCTTGTCGATTTGCGAAGTACCGAGGATGTTTTTGTGTTTGCCGGGCCGCTCGTGAGAGCCGTACAGACGACGTTTCATCGCTTTTAAGAGCACCTCGTTTACCAGCGTGCTTTTGCCGGAACCTGAGACGCCCGTAACGCAGATAAAATCGCCCAGAGGGAATTTTACGTCGATGCCCTTGAGGTTATTTTCTGCCGCTCCTTTGACCTCGATGCACCTGCGAAGATTGTACTTTCTCCTTTTGGCCGGCAGCGATATTTTTTTTCTGCCGCCGAGATATGCTCCCGTGGGCGAGGCGGCGCAGTTGATGACGTCATCCAGCGTCCCCTGGGCGACAATCTCGCCGCCCCGTGCGCCTGCGGCGGGTCCTATGTCGATTATGTGGTCGGCGCTCTTAATCACGTCCTCATCGTGCTCGACGACAATCACGGTGTTGCCGATGTCGGTCAGGCGGCGCAGGATGCCAATCAGGCGGTCGTTGTCGCGCTTATGCAGCCCGATGGTCGGCTCATCGAGGACGTAACAGACGCCCACCAGGCCGCTGCCGACCTGTGTCGCCAGGCGAATCCGCTGCGCTTCGCCGCCGGCCAGTGTGCCGCTTTTGCGGTCCAGCGTCAGATACCCTAGTCCCACATCGACCATAAACTGAAGCCGCGACTTGATTTCCTTGACGACCTGCTCGGCAATCAAGGCCTTTTCCCCGGCGAGATTGAGCTTCTCGAAAAATCCGAGTGCCTTTTCCACGCTCAGGCAGCTCAACTGGTGGATGTTCAGGCCGCCAACGGTTACGGCCACGGCCTCGGGGCGCAGGCGTGCGCCTTCGCAAGTGCGGCAGGGCAGTTCGCCGAAGTAGCTGTGCAGGCGGGCCTTGACGTATTCGCTCTCGGTTGATTTCCATCGGCGTGTGAGGTTTGGTATCACCCCCTCAAACCACACGCCGTATTTTTGCTCATCTTCGCCGGATGTGCCGTACATCAGAATTCTT
>CAYGVZ010000349.1:0-2630 GCA_964353475.1 uncultured Pirellulales bacterium
CGGCCTGCTCAAGGAAGTCCGCCATTACGCACACAAGTACATCCACGAGGTCCTCGTTGACCTGATGATTATGCAAAAAGAGCTGCACCCGGGGATTTTTGCCGTGATGGATGGGACCGTCTGCGGCGACGGGGCAGGTCCGCGCACGATGACGCCGCGAATCGCAAACTTAATCCTCGCAAGCAACGACTGCGTCTCCATAGACGCCATAGCAGCCAAAATAATGGGCTATGACCCGATGCAAATCCCCTACCTCCGCATCTGCAACGAAATGAATCTCGGCGTCGCAGACCCGGCGCGCATCAAGATAGTGGGCGATGATATTTCAGGTCTGAACCTCGGCTTCAAGACCAAAAAGAGCTTGGTCATCTGGGGCGACCAGATGCTTAGAGTCGGGCCGCTGCGATTTCTCGAAAAGCCCCTCCTGCACTCGCCGCTCGTTGTTTGGGCGCCCTTTGCCTCCAACCTGTATCACGATTATCTGTGGTATCCCCTCATCGGCAAAACGCGAATCCGCCGCTTTATGAATACCGACTGGGGCCGACTGTTCCAGCGATATTGAAACCGTCACGGTTTTGATTTTTCCCGCAGCGCCTCGATTAACTCCATGCGGGCCGGCGCGTACTGCGGGTCAACGGTAATCGCCCTTTTATAGCACTCAATCGCCTCATCGACCCGCCCCTGCTTCCAGAGACAGTAACCGAGATTGAAAATCGCAATTGGGTTAAGGGGGGCAGCTTCAATTGCACTTCTGTAGTGCTGTTCGGCCAGGTCGAGGCGGTCAAGCCGGAAAAAGACGTTGCCGAGGTCGGCGTGAGCTTCCAGGTACTGTGGCCTGAGGGATATTGCTTTTGAAAACGCCTGGATTGCCTCTTCATTTCGTCCCTGTCTATCGAGTGACTGGCCGACCCCGAAGTACAACTCGGGCTCGTAATCGAGCGCCTCTTCCGGGCAGAGAGGTGACATACTGATTGCCACGGAGGCCAGAGCCACGGCTGCAAACGCAAGAAGTTGTCTCCACTGTCTTGACGTGACAGATGTCTTTATGGCCAGGCAGCCGCCCGCGGCCAGGACTGTGATTACGGGTATTGAAGGGGTCCTGTATCTGGTCGTCACGAACACCAGTATGACTGCAGCAGGGTAGAAAAACAGGAACAGCCAGACAGGCACGGGCACTCTGCGGGAGCAATACAAGAGACCGCACAGGGCCAGTGGCAGCAGCACACCGAAGGGGAATCCGAAGCGACCCATCTTCCAGACCCCGACCGTAAGCAGAGTGGACCACTTTCTGAACAAGTAGATATCGAGGTTGCGGGGTATCTCTCGCGAGAGCAGGAACTGGAGGGTCTTGTGGCACAGGCCTCTGGCAAAGGCCAGCGGGTGGTTGCGGATATACTGCTTGGTCTTGTTAAGGAACCATTCGTCCTGCTTGCGAAAATCACGGATGCCTTCTCTGATGGGAAGTTCAGTGAGCTTTCGCCATTCTGCCCCGGGACGGATTACGATGGTTTGGCTGTAGTTGGGGTTGTTGCCGATATATAAGTTTATGCCGCCCGTAAGGGGCAGGATGGTAGCACTGCCGGTCACGCGGTAACTGAGCATTGCGATGGGGATTGCCGGCAGGAGGAACCCGGCGAAAACCATTAAGGACTTTGAGGCAAGCGATGCGAAAGAGGTTTTATTTCGCAAAGCCGAGACCAGCAGCCACAGACATGCGGCCGCGAAAAACGGGAGGAACTCGGGGCGTGTTGTTATGCTCAAGGCGCCGCACAGACCGAGGGTAACGCAGGCCGGTACAGTTGGTTTCTCTCTGACCTTCACGAAGAGCAGGACTAAAGACACGGACCAGAATGCGGCCCAGCCGGCGGCAAGCAGCTCTCCTTCGAGAAAAACCAGCGGCATATAAACAGCGGTGATGATGCCGGCGACAAGGCCCGCCCCCGGGCTGAAAAGTCGCCCGGCCAGACGACAGGCGAGCAGCGCTGTAAAGCAGCCGATTACAAGCTGTACCACTTTGACGGCAAGAATGGACGAGTCGGTCAGCCAATAGATTAGCGAGATGAAAAGAGGGTAAAGCACGGGTTGCCAGAAAAACTCCTCCGGCATACCCTTGCCGCCGACGAGGTCTCTGGCGATGAGATCATACCTGTATGAATCAACAATCGGGGCGGAGAACGTCGGGTTGCGGGTGCTTTCGAGCAGGTAAAGCATTCTGATACAAAGGGCGAGCAGAAAAACCGCGAGGGCAAACCATCGGGCTCGACCTGCGCTCTTCGGGTCTCGTTCTTCTGTTGCGATTTGCTGAACTTCTTCCATAGAGCCATATTACCATAACAAATGCCCTGAAGGAAAGGGAGTCAACGCTGCGTATTTGTCTGAGATGGGGGGTGATTTAGAGATACCCGAGCGATTCTAATTGTTTCCTCTGCTCCGGCGTCAATATGTTAGCGTCCTGCGGAACGGTGGGCCGGCTCTTTTTCGCTTCGACGTGGTCAATCCATTTCTTCAGCAGTGAAAAAAGCTCCCAGTCGCGCCGTTCAGCCCAACCAGAAAGGTCTTTCTTTTCCGACGCATCGGTGGAAAGGTCGAAAACCTCTTTGGAGTCGTTTATCTGGTTGTAGATAAGCTTT
>CAYGVZ010000350.1:0-2563 GCA_964353475.1 uncultured Pirellulales bacterium
CCTCACAAGAATGATGTACGGCCTGATTGCGGCCGCGCTTATGAGATAGCTAAGCCGGCAGCGGAGAACAAGGGGCTGATACTTATAAGAGCCGCCGAGATTACGCGGCCTATGCCGCCGGGGCACATCAACGCCCTTTTCCTAAAAGACGCCCGGCTGTTGGACGTCAATAACTGGCGGGACGCAGTGAAGGCGGCCATCGACCAGAATGCGTTCGTATTCTGGAATCATCCGGGCTGGCCTGAACAGGCGCGGAACGGCATAGCGGTCTGGTACGCCGAGCACACTGAACTGCTTGAGAAGGGCTGGCTGCACGGTATGGAGATTGTAAACGATAATGAGTACTATCCGCTCGTGCAGAAGTGGGCTTCTGAAAAAACACTGACGATGTTAGGCGACTCGGATGTGCACGACCCCATCGCGCTTGCCTTTGACAAGGACGCCGGCGAGCATCGGCCGATTACGCTCGTCTTCGCAAAAGATAAAACCGAGCAGTCCATCAGGGAAGCCCTTTTCGCACGCCGGACCGCCATATACCATAAGAACCTTCTCATCGGAGACGCCAATTTCCTCAAGCCAATCTTCGACCAGTCCATCCGGATTATGAATCCGCAGGTAACTTTGCGGGAACAGGACACGGCCAATCTGATGGTTCACAACAGCTCGCAGATTGACTTTGAACTGGCGGCTGAGCAGGGCCCTGAGGAGATAATCGCCCCGCGGCAGGCGACGCTGAGCAGCGAAAAGACGGTTATAATCGCCCTTAAAGCAAGGAAAGCGGCGCCCGCCGGAACAAAGGAAGTCCGCATACCCTACAGGGTCAAGAACCTGCTTGCCGAGGCGGACAAGGGCCTTTACATCGAGTTGCCCGTTACAGTCACGTTCATTGCGAGCGAAACCAAATAGCGATACAGTAAAAGGGGCATTTTGTTACAGCGGGCTGGTTTTCTGCGGAGTGGTTATACCACCGACAACAGTTTGCGGGCATAGCGACGCCTGTCGGTTTCCTTCAGCAGGCGTTTGCGGATTCGAATCGAGTTGGGACAAATCTCAACAAGCTCGTCCTGCTGAATATACTCCATCGCAACCTCAAGCGCCATCTTTCTTGCAGGCCTGACCTTGGCTGCTTCGTCTTTGCCCGCAGCCCTCATATTGGTGAGCTGTTTGGCTCTCACCACGTTCACGGGTATGTCTTTCTCTTTGCAGTGCTCCCCCACCACCTGCCCATCATATACCTGTTCGCCCGGCTCGACAAAGAAAACGCCCCGGTCGTATAACGCATCAAGCGCGTATGCCGTAACCTGCCCGGCATTCGTCGCTATCATAACGCCCTGTTTGCGCTGAGGTATTGCCCCGCGCATCGGCTCATATCTTTCAAAAGAATGATGCATAACGGCTCTGCCCTGTGTGGCGTTCATCATCTTGGCGTGCAGGCCGAACAAGCCGCGTGAAGGAATAAAAAATTCCATATGGACAAAGCCGCTGGCCCCGCTTTTGGCGTCCATTTTAATAATTTCGCTTCGCCGGTCGCCCAAAAGAGACATCACGGCACTCTGGCAGTCAGTCGGGCAATCCACCGCAAGCAATTCAATCGGCTCATGCGGCTCGCCATTGACCATTTTCACAATGACACTTGGTTTGCCCACGCAAATCTCATACCCCTCACGCCGCATATTTTCCAGCAATACCCCAAGATGCATCAGCCCCCTGCCTGCAACGTTAAATTCCTCCGGCGTCCGTCCCGGCTCGACCCTCAGCGCAACGTTCTTCGCAAGCTCCTTCTCGAGGCGTTCTCCAATCTGCCTGCTCGTTACGTACTTGCCGTCCCTGCCCGCAAACGGCCCATCATTGACCCTGAACGTCATTGTCATCGTCGGCTCATCAACGGGGATAACCGCAAGCTGCGTTGGGTTCTCCGCACAGGCAATGGTGTCGCCGATATTGACGGGGTCAAGCCCCGATATCGCACATATATCGCCCGCCTGGACGGATGAAACCAGCTTTCGACCGAGGCCGTGAAACTGATGAATCTGCATAACCTTCTGCTGGGTATGCACGCCTTCCCTGTCAATTACGTTGACCGCCTCCCCCTCACTGATCTCGCCCGCAATCACCTTGCCTATCGCTATCCGCCCGACATAATCCGAGTACTCCTGATTCGTCACCAACATTTGCAGCGGGGCATTATGTATAACCTGCGGCGGAGGAACACTCTTTATGATGGCCTCGAATATCGCCTGCATATTATCGGTTTTCTTCGCAAGGTCGGTCGTCGCCCACCCTTCCTTTGCAGATGCATAAACAAGGGGAAAATCGAGCGCCCTGTCATCGGCGCCGAGCTGAACAAACAAATCGAATACTTCGTTCACAACGTCATCGGGCCTGCTGTTTTCGCGGTCAACCTTGTTGATTACGACTATGGGTTTGAGCTTACGCTCAAGCGCCTTGGTCAGCACAAACCTTGTTTGCGGCATAGGCCCTTCGAAGGCATCGACCAGGAGCAGCACGCCGTCCGCCATTTTCAGGACGCGCTCGACCTCTCCGCCGAAATCGGCGTGGCCCG
>CAYGVZ010000351.1:0-2563 GCA_964353475.1 uncultured Pirellulales bacterium
ATGGGTACATTTGACAGCGTGAAACTCAGCGATAGCCGACTTTTTCAACAGCCCCGCTGTCCCCATTATCAAATGAGTAGCTCTTTCAAATGAGAATAGTGAAATAGTTGAGCGGTATTCATATGACGCCTTCGGCGAGCCGAATCGGACAATTTGCGCAGTCGATTCAACCCCGCTGGGGACAGGTAACCCAAAAAATCCAAAGTCACTCTTGATTCTTGGCCAGCCAACAATTATTATAGCTTCTTCAATTTGGCTGGCGAAATGAAGTAAAAATAACAGCTTTCGTGGCGCGTTAGGGAAAGGAGAAATTGCGGGATGAAGAGAACGGTATTGGGCTTGGTTCTTCTGTTTTGTCTTGGTTTTGTACTGGTTTGTGGAGGTTGTAAAGGCAAAGCCGGCAGTAAGAAACAGAAGGTTGTAGTATATACATCGCTGGACAAGGTCTTCAGTGAGCCAGTGCTCAATGCCTTTGAACAGCAGACGGGGATAAAGGTCCTGCCTGTATATGATTCCGAGGCAACCAAGACGACAGGCCTTGTTAATCGCCTGATTGCTGAAAAAGACAGTCCGAAAGCAGGTACAGTGAGCCGCGGCGGCAAATCAGCCCTGCAAGACCTTGTCAATGAATGTCACGGCACTGCCAACGGACTTGACCGCAAGCGCCGCTTCTTCGTCCATGTCGATGTTGAACTCTTCCTCAAAGGCCGCCACAAGCTCCACGGACTGGATGGATTCCGCGCCGAGGTCTTCGACGAAGCGTGCACTGTTGGTGATTCGCGCAGGGTCAACCTTCAATACCTGCGATACTACCTTAACTACCCTTTCCTTCGTATCAGTCATTCCTGGCTCCTTTTCACGTGAGGTCTTGAACATAAGAACAGCACTGCGGCCTCGCATTATTGAGCAGCCGCCATGATGCAGCTTAAACCGCTTTGCCCGAAAGTATTTTATCAGGGTCGAGGTTATCCTTTTCAATCCCTTTGAAATAGTTAACGGTGCCGACCTTCATCTCGACGGTAGCCGCCTCGTCGCAGGCAATTATGCCATGGGGATGAAGTTGCAGGCAGGAGACGGTCCACATATGATTCACGCCCCCTTCAACGGCCTGCTGGAGGGCGCGGGCCTTATTGTGGCCGCCCACGATGATTATCACTTTCCTGGCATCCATAACTGTCGCCACACCCACCGTCAGCGCGGTCTTAGGCACCTTGTTGACATCTCCACCAAAAAAGCGCGAATTGGCAAGGCGGGTATCTTCGGTGAGCGTCTTAATGCGCGTCCGGCTGGCAAGGGAAGACCCTGGCTCATTGAAGGCGATGTGGCCGTCCGGGCCGATGCCGCCGACGAAAAGCTCGATGCCGCCGTAGCTGCTTATCTTCTCTTCATAACGTTCACATTCGGCCTGGAGATTTGCGGCGTTTCCGTTGAGTATGTTGACGTTGGATTTCCTGATGTTGATGCGGCCAAAAAAGCTGGTCCACATAAAGCTGTGATAGCTCTGGGGATGAGCTTCCGATAAGCCGACGTACTCATCCATATTGAACGTAACAACATTGGAGAAGCTGACTCTGCCGGCCTTGTTAAGCTTTATCAGCTCTGCGTACATCCCAAGCGGCGAGGAGCCGGTCGGCAGACCAAGCACAAACGGCTTCTTCGGCGTTGGTTTGAAATCGCTGATGCTTCTTGCAACATAAGCGGCAGCCCACCTGCTTGCCCCCTCATAATCTTCTTTGATAATTATCCTCATACAGTACGTCCCTTAAACAGTGTTTCCGGCCCGGCGGTTCGCCTCAAACCGGCCTTGAGTTTTTCGACTCGGCGGTTCAGGTCTTCGATGGCCTGTTTCATTTGTTTAACGAAAGTGTTCTCCTGATAAGTGCCGCGGATTTCGGTGAAGTCCTTCTCTACATCCTCAGCGGAGCCATCCTGGCCGAAACCAGTGCGGCTCAGGGCGGCAAACTCCTTTTCTGCATCGGCAATGACAAGCCGGAGAAACTTGCCTTTTACCTCCAGATACCTGTCGGCAGCACGGCAGATTTCTTCCGCCCCGGCCGTATCAAGGTCGAGGCCGAAGTATTCCTTGTATTTGGTTTTTACCCACAACCACTCGTCCCCGGCATAGGCGCCGTTAATCCGGTCGATGCGCTCGTAGAACCGGTCTATGGATGAAATATCGCCGTTTTCGATTTCCTGCTGTAACAGTTCAAGGCGGCGCTGCCCCATCAACTGGCCGCCAATGTCGAGCCATTTGTCGCTGTAAAGGCAGTCGCCCCGGCAGGCGAATGCCCGCTTTGAGGCGTCGGCCGCCTCGAGTTTCGCCATCAGTTTTTCGAGCAGATAGAGTTCTATACCGTTGCGATAGTACTTCTGACTCGAGCGAAGTATGGGGCGTTTCACCAATGCGCCGCCGACCGAGACCTCTTCGACGCTCTTGTCGGTCGTCTCCTGCAGTCGTTTCAGCTCGGCGACGGCGTTCAGCATCTTGCCGACCGTGTAGGGGCTGAAGACCTCGAAGGTGATTATGTCGCGTTTTTCGGCGCCTTTTCTTCTGTCGCGGCTG
>CAYGVZ010000352.1:0-2562 GCA_964353475.1 uncultured Pirellulales bacterium
GACAGCCGCAGCGCCACGCATAAACCTGCGTCTCGAAAGCCCATTACCGTTATTCTTCATTCTAAATTCTCCATTCTTAATTTGATTTCACAGGGTCCAGCCGGTGCGGTATTGGCGCTGGAGAAACTCATTCGCGGAAGATACGTTGGTAACTTTCATATTTTTGGCGTCCCAGTCGAGTTTCGCCCCGGCGCGGGTAGCGACATTGCCGAGAAGCACCGTCTCAGAGAGCGGTCCCGAGTAATCAAATGGGGCAAGCGTCTTTGTCTTGCCTAAGCAGGCAAGGATGAATTCAGCATAATGGTCGCGCTTATGGGGCAGCGTCTGCGGCGGCTTCTTGAACTCCTTCATTTTTGATTCCGGTATCAGGCGAGGAGCGGCCGTATGCGGTGCGAGTATGACGCCCTTGTCTCCGATATAGAGACCGCCCTGGTCGGGAAGCTTTTTATCTTGCTCAAGTTGCGCAGGCCGCCAGGGATATATGCCGCCGTGATACCAGGTGACAGCGATGGGCGGCAGATTGCCTCTTGCGCCGAACTCATAGCGGACAAGGGCAATGTCGGGATACATTTCATTTGAGAAATATCCTGTTTGCGCCTCGACTGTAACAGGAGCGCGAAGGTCGAGCGCCCAGAACGCGGGGTCGAAGATGTGGCAGCCCATATCGCCCAATCGCCCCGTACCGAAATCCCACCAGGAGCGCCATCTGAACGGATGGTACGCCGAATGATATGGTCGATGCGGGGCAGGACCAATCCAGAGGTCCCAGTCAAGACCTTCAGGGGCCTGCGGCGTGTCCGTCGGGCGGTCAAACGGGTGGAAGTGAAGCGGCTTATTGCTCCAGAGATGAATCTCCTTAATTCGCCCTATAACGCCGGACTTGACCATCTCAACCAGGAGCATAAGTTCTTCGGTAGCGTGCAGTTGGATGCCCATTTGCGTGACGACCTTGTGCTCACGTGCGGCTTCGGTGAGTGCGCGGGCCTCGCTGATGGAATGAGCGAGAGGTTTTTCGACATAGACGTGCTTACCGGCCTTCATCGCCGCCATCGCGATACAAGCGTGAGTGTGGTCGGGGGTGGCTATTGCACAGGCATCGATGTCGGACATATCAGAAAGCATTTTTCGATAGTCCTTGAAAGCGGCACAACCCTTATAGGCGGCCGAGTTCGTTTGGGCGGCGTAGTGCTGCTCGACGATTTGTTTGGCGGCAAGCGCACCCGCGGTTTGTTTCTCCTCGTCGTGGCCGTATTCCCATTTGTCATGTACGTCGCAGACGGCTACGACCTGGGCCTGTGGCACAGCGAGAAAGAGGTTCATATCGCTTATGCCCTGGCCGCCGAGGCCTATGCAGGCGAGGTTAACTTTCTCACTGGGCGGCGTGTTGCCCGCGCCCGCGATAACATATCGGGGGACAATGGCAAACGCAGCAGCCGCAGCAGCACCTTTGACAAACTGACGGCGAGAAATATGGGACTGGCATAACTTCTTTTTCATATCACTTCTCCGAACTAAGCCACAGGTCTATGGGGCGTTTGACGCCCCTGGGTTTGAATGGCAAATCGACGTTTTTTCCGAGGGCGGCGGAGCGATAGCCGGCATACAAAACTTCCTGAACAACTCGGCCATCTTCGCCAGTAGCAATTGGGGATTCTTTGCCGCGGACACAACGGGCGAAGTGGTGCATCTCCTGCGGGAAACCATAGTTCCACAATTCTTCGAAGACGGGCCAGGTCCAGCCCTTTGTCGTGGGGGCTTTTTCGACGGCGTATCCGTAGCCGTGTTCGCTGTAGGTGGGCAGGGCATTTCCCCTATGCAGGTCGGCGTAGGTAACGCCGCCTTCGCCGTAAATCTCAATTCTATCTTCCATCCCCCCGCGGCGCGCCCAGCTATTCTCGATAAGGGCGAGAGCGCCGTTTTTAAATTCGATAATGCAGATGCTGTTATCTTCGCCTCTTGTCTTGTCTGCGTGGACGTGGGTGCTCATCCGGCAATACACGTTCTTGATTTTGGGCCGGTCGAGGAACCAGTAGCAGAATGCGATACCGTGACAGCCCATATCCATAAAGACGCCCCCGCCGCTCTTTTTGACATCCCAGAACCAGTCGGCGTGCGGGCCGAAGTGCTTCTCGCATTGTTTCACGAGATACACCTTCCCGAACGCGCCCTCGTCGGCCATTTGTTTGGCCTTGACATACTTTGGCGTAAAGAAAAGCTCCTCGCCGTACATCAGTAAAACACCCTTCTTATTGCAGGCGTCTATCATTTCGTCGGCCTCTTCGAGGGTCATACACAGGGGCTTCTCACAGACAACGTGCTTGCCGGCGCTGGCAATGTCAATGGTCATTTGTGCGTGCAGATAATTGGGAGCGGCGATGGTGACCATTTCAATGTCTTTTTCTTTGAGCATCTTGCGATAATCGGTGAAGACGCGAGGAATGTTGTACTGCCTGGCGAGTTTCTTCGCGTGGCCGGGGGTCGGCGATGCAACTGCCACAACCTCCGCCTCATCGGGCATTATCTTGAACGACTCGGCATGAATAAACGCCTCAAACTGTGACC
>CAYGVZ010000353.1:0-2540 GCA_964353475.1 uncultured Pirellulales bacterium
ATGGTATTCGACCTCTAACCCTTCGAGCTGTTTGATTGACTCGGCCAGTTCTTCGCGTTTGGCCAAATCGGTGACTATTACCTTTGCTCCGCAGTCGGCGGCGAACCTGGCGGCATCGACGCCGCCGCCAAACCTGCCCAGGCCCATCACCACAACTTTTTTGTTCGCAAACAAGCTCTTATCCATAGACCAAAAGGATAAGACCTATAGGCGAAAAACGCAAAGGTATTGCCATCACGACCGGTCTTCGCGGATTGCCCCGGACACGGCTACTTAAAGAGCAGTTGGGCGAATTCGTAGATGTGTCTGCGCCAGACCTGCCATTCGTGCGAGCCGGGACTTTCGAACCAGGTATGCTGGATGCCGTGGGCTGTAAGACCCTCGTGCAATTTTTTCGCGCCGGCGAAGCCGCCATCTAAGTCGCCGCAGCCAATCCACAGGAGCTTAATTTTTTCGTTAGCGGCAGAGGCATCCTTAAAGACGCCCGAGTACGAGGTGTTCGGGTCGAAATCGCGTCCGCCGCCGCTGAATGCGCCGATGGAGGCGAAGGTATCGAGGTTCGACAGGCCGATGCGCATTGCCTGTCCTGCGCCCATAGATAGACCAGCGATGGCTCTGTTCTGACGGTTTGCAATTGTGCGGAAATCGCGGTCGATGAGGGGGATAAGGTCATTCAGCACCAGGTCGGCGAATTTGTTGTCTTGTCCGCCGGGGCGGTGCGGTTCGGCTGCGCCGGGTTTCGCGGCGTAGCCGTTGTCCATTACAATAATCATCGGGACGGCTTTGCTTTTTGCGATGAGGTTATCAAGGACGAAGTTGACCTTACCCTGCATTGTCCAGCCCAGCTCGCTTTCGCCGGAGCCGTGCTGAAGGTAGAGAACCGGGTATTTTTTGTCTGTTTGCGTGTCGTATCCGGGCGGGGTATAGACGAGGCAGTTGCGGACCGCGCCGGTGGTTTTCGAGTGATACCAGTGCAGGCGGACGTCGCCGTGGGGGACGTCTTTAGGCAGGTAGAAGGACTGAGGGTCGGGAATCTCAAGGGCGCTTGCCCACCAGCCCCAGCCGAAGTATTTCTGGCTGGCGGGGTCGGGACACTCGAAGCCGTCGATGTTCAACTGGTAGTAATGCAGGCCAGGCCGGCAGGGATTGGTTGTTACAGACCAGACGCCGTTTGCGTCTTTGGTCATTGTGTACTCTTTGGCGCCCATAGCATTGGCGTCGCTCATATTGACGACCTTGGCCTGTTTGGCCTCCGGGGCTTTTACGCGGAACGTTACCGTCCTGTCGGGCTTGATGTCCTGCTCTTTCATAAACGGCGCGAACGCGACCGGGCAGATAAGCAGTGTGAAAATTGTGCCCAGTGTGAAGTTAGACATGCGTTTCATTTTTTCGCCTCCTAATTAAGTTACGCTATCTTGCCTGCATCGCCTGGGCGATGTCCAATTTGGCGTCGATGGCGGCCTTCTCGATGCATTTTTTCCAGTTATCGCCGCACTGCTCGATGTATTTGGGATTCTCGTAGGCGTAGATAATCGAGCGGGAGGCGTTAATCAGTGCGCCGCTGCCGTCGCGTTTGCAGAAGCGGGTGCAGTCGGCTGCGGAAGCGCCCTGTGAGCCGTAGCCGGGGACGAGGAACCAGACCTTGTCGTATTTTGCGCGCAGCGCGGTTGTCTCATCGGGGCTTGTGCCGCCGACAATCATACCGATATTGCTGTAGCCGGCCTTGCCGATACGTTCGGGTTTATTTGCGATATCACTGACGACGGCGGCGATTTTCTCGTACACCTTTTGCCCGTCGCTGCACGCGCAATCCTGTATGGCCGCGGCGCCGGGGTTACTGGCGCGGACCCACACAAAGACACCTTTGCCCTGTTTGTCCGCAACATCGGCAAACGGCTCAATGGCCTCTGTGCCGGCAAAGCCGTTGACGGTTATTGCGTCCGGCGCGAGGGTATCTTCGAGTCCCGCCAGTTCGGGGTTCTGCAAATGGGCTGCGGCGTATGCCTCGGCCGTATGCCCGATGTCCCCGCGCTTGACGTCTCCTATTACCTCGATGTCGAGGTCGTTGGCCTCTGAAATGAGTGCATAGTAGCTCTCGATACCCTCCCACAGGTACCGCTCAAAGAACGCGATGTTGATTTTTACGACTGGCACGATGGGCGCAACGATTCGCAGGACCTGGGTGGAGAAATCGAATACCGCGTCCACGGCGGCGGCGACGTCGAACTCATCGTTCATAGCGAGGTGGTTTTTTATCGCCGCGGGCAGCCGGCTGTAAACAGGGTCAAGCCCGACTATCAACGGCGTTCTCTTGTTCTTCACGGCCTCAAACAGCCGGTCACCAAAATGACTTGGCATCTTTCGACAAACCTTCCTTTCCAAAATTTGATTCTTGTCCTTGCCTTTTTAATCCTTACTATAATCGCGTTGCGGTCTGCGGGCAAGGGACAATTGGGCACAGTGATGCAAGATTCGGTGAAAAAGATAGTATGGCGATGGCTATGGTGGGCGGCGGTTCCGTTGGCGCTGGCGATTATTCC